>JAAUSV010000447.1 GCA_012032525.1 Leptolyngbyaceae cyanobacterium SL_7_1 | reverse complement strand
TTCTCTTGGGTGGGGGACAGAGGCGAGCATCTCGCTCGCACTAGAAAGATGTCCGAATGGTTTTGGCTATCGCTATATCTGTAGGAAATCAAGAATGCTGCAAACAGCCTCAAGTCAGTGTATAACTGCTAGAGGTTTCCTTCCAATCTGTATGGTGATGCAGCCCTAATGACACCCAAAATTCTGATCTTCAGCGTCCTTCTAATTTTTGTCCCCGTCTCGATCGCGGCTCACTATCTAGAGTGGAATTCGCTGCTTGTATTTGCCCTGACCGCCCTGGCGATTCTACCCTTGGCGGGCTGGATGGGAACCGCAACCGAGGAAATTGCCGTGGTCGTCGGACCCACTCTGGGAGGATTGCTCAACGCCACCTTTGGCAACGCCGCAGAGTTAATCATTGCGATCGTGGCGCTGCGGGAAGGGTTGGTCAATATCGTCAAAGCCAGTTTGACTGGTTCAATCTTAGGTAACTTACTGCTGGTTTTGGGGTTGTCGATGCTATTGGGAGGTCTGCGATACAAGGAGCAGGTGTTTCAACCGACGATCGCCCGTGTCAATGCCTCCGCGATGAATTTAGCTGTGATTGCCCTGCTGATGCCCGCTGCGGTGAACTTCACCTCTCCAGGGATCGAGGAGCCGTTGATGCAAAAAATTTCAGCGGCGGTGGCGATCGTGCTGATTCTGGTCTACGGATTAACCCTGCTATTTTCGATGAAAACCCACTCCTATCTCTATGATGTGGGCGTGGCAGAAACGGCGGAAACGGCGTTGGCAGAAGGTGCCCATGAGCCGCACAAACCTAATTTGGCGCTCTGGGTGGGGGTTTTGTTGACGGCAACCGTGTTTGTGGCGATCGAGTCGGAACAACTGGTCGGTACTTTGGAGGAAGCCACTGCCAAACTGGGATTGACGGAACTGTTTACTGGCGTGATTTTGCTGCCGATTATTGGCAGCGCAGCGGAGAATGCGGCGGCAGTCTTTGTGGCGATCAAAAACAAAATGGATTTGTCAGTTTCAGTGGCAATGGGGTCGAGCCTGCAAATCGCATTGTTCGTCGCCCCTGTCCTGGTACTCGCTGGAGTGGTTTTGGGACAACCGATGGATTTGAACTTCAACCCCTTTGAGCTAGTGGCAGTGGCGGTTGCCGTCTTGATCACCAATTCCATCAGTGCGGATGGACAGTCCAATTGGCTGGAGGGGATTTTGTTGCTGGCGACCTATGCGATCTTGGCGATCGCCTTCTTCTTCCATCCCGTGATTGAAGGGATTGGTTGAACCACTACCCCACTAACGACTTTAGCCCCACCCAATCAAAATTCCCAATCCCCCAAACCGCACCACTTGCCAAAATACGTCTCGCAACCCCTGGAAGGAAATAAATGACTTTCCAGGGCAATCTCCAACTCCTCAAGTTGGGTTTTAATCTGGGCTAACTCTGTCTTCAGCGGTTTTGTCGGATTTCGTCTAATCTGCGATTCCAATTGACGACGCTGTTCCTCCAGTTCCCGCTGACGGTGCTGATCGGTGCGCACCTGGGTGTAGCGTTCCTTGAGTGCGACCAGCGATCGTTCGACTTCGGTGAGGCTTTGTTCAAACTCAGAGTAATCCATAGGGAGGAAGGCGGAAGGAGGAAGACGGAAGGAGGAAACTAATAGCCAAGAGCCGTCTTGACTACCTCTATACTGAATCTTAGAAGACATTATTCCTCAGGCATTGCTGTCATGTCCAACTCCCATTCGGTTAAACCGTTGATTGCCGAGGCGTTGACCAGCCCGACGACTCAAAAATGTGAAGGGTTGACCACGCTAGAACTGGCGCAGGCTCTCGCAGAACGATTGGCGATCGCCCCCAACGATTGGCATCGCCTCAAAGCCCACCGCCCATCGCGGGCACAGGAACAGGTTGCCACTGCCCTAGTCTACCTGCTCAACGATCAACCCCAGGAAGCCTTGCTCCGTTTGCAACAGGCGACTGGATGGCTCGATCGGTCAATCTCTGCTCCTCCATGTCCAACTCACGGGAAATAGCGGTTGGCTAGTCGCTCTATTCTCACCCTTCCTCTTCTTCTGTTTCTGGACGGAAAGAGGACAGGGTGAACAGTTTAAATGGGCTAGTGGGCGTTGTTCCGTGGGACGGGGTAGAAACTGCCGATGTAGAAGAATTGGCGTTGCTAGCCGTTTGGGGTGGAGTGGCGCTGGAGTGGCACAGCAGGGTCAACAAGCAGGAACACAGGGCGAGGGAGCAAAAATCTAAGTGGCGGTTGGAAAGGGGATGCTGGGACGGGTGAGTGGTTGCTGCGATTGAAACAATAGCAGTCTGAGAACGATCGAGCGATCGCCCCAACATTCCAGTAGATTTATCAGCTCGACGATTCCGACGCATGTTCAACAATCCATCCTTTCTAACAACTAATACCATTCCAGTCGATAACCAGAACCTTCCCAAAGCGGCTAATCGCTAATCACTTCATCAGCCCCTTCATCCCTCCCATTGTGCCTCATGGAGCAAGCAGCCCGACTAATTAATCATCCCATCTCGAATTGACGATTCCGGATGCAACTTGTTTCAAGCAATCACAAAGTTGGCAGCCCCGATCGCACCCACAGAGAGATTTGTCAGACTGGCAAGCGTGTTGAAGGTCGTACCACTACCGCTGCCATCGGCATCAATGCGGATTTCAGTATTGGAGCCGACTTGCACCAGTTGGACAAATTGGTTGAAGCGGCTCAAGGGAGAGGTTCCGGCAAAGGCTGGTTGGGCAAAAATTCCTCGTAGATCAATTAAATCCTCCGAGGTGAAATCGGTGATTTGGTCAGTCCCCTCGGTGACGGTATTGAAGGTGAACATATCTACTCCCCTACCGCCTGTCAGCCGATCTTGACCCGCCCCTCCGACTAAAATATCGTCCCCAGAACCACCCCGGAGGGCATCGTTGCCATTGCCCCCCAGAAGCAGATCGCGGTTATTGCCTCCGTCTAGCCGATCATTGCCATCTCCGCCTTCTAAGCGATCGTTGCCATTTTCACCCCGCAAATTGTCGTTGTTGACTCCCCCCAACAGCCGATCGACCCCGCCCCGACCCAACAGGCGATCGTTGTTGCCAAAGGCTTCTAAAACATCTCGGTCATTCGTGCCGCGTAGCACCTCTGGACGACTAGTGCCCCGCAGGCGAATGCCTGCCCTGCCACCCCTAAAGTCGATCGCTGGCGTCGCCGTCCCCGTGGCTGCCGTTGGCGCCGAGCTAGTCACTTGCCACGCTTCAGTCGCGTTGGATAACAGCAGATTTCCAGCTCGATCGGTGATCAGGGTCGAGGCGGAACCGCGCAGCAGCAGAGAATAGCTGCCGACCTGATTGGTGGAATCAACCAGATTGCCCAATGTCCACGTCACATTATCCGGGCTGGTCAGGGTAGCATTGGTCAACGCTACCCCTTGTCCGTTGCGGGTGAGGCTGAGATTGCCCAGGGTAAAGTTGCCGATCGCTTCGTTAAATTGAATGGCGATCGCAGGCACTCCGCCCGATCGAGGGTCGGGCGTGACATCGATAATGTCTACGGTGGGGGAAGTCGTATCTATCGTTAAACTGAGCGCCGCAGAAACGGGGCTACTGTTGCCCAATGAGTCGGTCGCACTGGCGGTAATTGCATAGGTTCCT
>JAAUSV010000446.1 GCA_012032525.1 Leptolyngbyaceae cyanobacterium SL_7_1 | reverse complement strand
TGAGAGAAGCGCGGCGGAGCCGCGCTTCTCTCAAAAATATTCCGGATTAATTAATTTTATGATCCTTAATTACTGTTAGCAAGATGAGTCCCCTTTTAGCCACATCCCGGTTGCAATGGGGATGAAGCAGCCGAAACGGGCGATCTCGTTCACGGAAAACCCTGCTCTATTTTGAAGCTTTGTATTAGAGTCCTTCAGACAAGGACAGCCCAGTTCCCCGGTTGTGCTGCCCATGCTGGAATCGTGGTGACGCCCCACCCCCACTATTCCAAACCAAGCCATTTCCTGACTGGGCGTCCTGTCTCGAAATTAGAACTATCGCATTTTTTTCATCATGAATACGCAAAAACTTGCCCAGATACTTTGGGTACAATCATTCACTGCACAACTACGCCACGAATTGCACCCTCCCCAATTCTTTCCTAATCTGATGGTGGGATTGACCACTGGAGCCGTCGGTGTCCTCTTCGATCTTTCCTTTGCCGCGTTGATCTTCTCCGGCAGTTTGTCCGACCATTTATCGGTGGGCGTGGGATTAGTCCTCTTTAGTGTGGCAGCGACGCGAGTGATGACAACGCTGCTTAGTCCGCTGGGAGTCGTGACAGACTTGGGAACTGTGCCCACGGCAATCTTGGCATGGAGTGCGGGAGCGATCGC
This sequence comes from Leptolyngbyaceae cyanobacterium SL_7_1, assembly GCA_012032525.1. GTDB lineage: Bacteria > Cyanobacteriota > Cyanobacteriia > Elainellales > Elainellaceae > JAAUSV01. The sequence goes on along the minus strand of JAAUSV010000446.1, from coordinate 3,005 downwards.
CAAAGACCTCTCCCCCACCGCCAGTTCTGCTGAAATCTTGCTCACCGTGTTAGTGGCGATCGCCCTCACATCCCTGATTACTGGAGTTTGTCTGCTGTTGTTAGGCATGTTGAAAGTTGGAGAATGGGTGCGATCGATTCCCCATGCTGTTGTGGGTGGGTTTGTCGCTAGTACGGGTTGGTTGCTGGTCAAAGGTGGGTTTAAGGTAATGACTGAGAAACCCTTAGGCATTCCCCAACTTGGTTTTTTGTTACAACCTGATGTTGTGATTCAATGGCTGCCGGGGTTGGTTTTAGCTTTGTATTTATTTGTGATTGCCCAACGTCGTTCCCATCCTGCTATTTTGTCAATTAGTTTGTTTGGGGCAGTCGGATTGTTCTACATTGGGTTGTTGTGTACGGGGACATCGATTGCTCAAGCCAGTGTCCAAGGATGGACAATGAGCGCGATCACCTCCTCCGACTTTTGGCAACCCCTCAGCCCAGCCGCGATCGCTCAAGTGCATTGGTCGGTGTTGCCTAAGCAGTTGACCTGTATGGCGACGGTGGTGGCAGTAACCGCTATTTCTCTACTGCTCAACCTGACGGGGTTGGAATTGGTGACAAAGCAAGAATTGGATGTGAATCGGGAGTTGACGATCGCCGGAGTCCTGAATGTTTTCTTGGGATTGGGCGGTGGCATTCTCAGCTATCACTCCTTGAGCAAGTCCGTGTTGGCTCACAAGATGGGAGCTAAAAGTCGCGTCACCACCTTAGTGGAAGCTGGTATTTTTATCGCGTTTCCAGTGGTGGCGATCTCGCTGGTTGCCTACGTGCCCAAAGCGGTATTGGGTGGGTTGCTGCTGTTTCTAGGCTTGTCCTTGCTAATTGAGTGGATGTATACCGCTTGGTTCAAGTTAAAGAAGACCGATTATGTTGTGGTGCAAGCGATCGTGTGGGTTAGTGCCACGGTGGGATTTTTGCAAGGGTTGATCATTGGTTGGCTACTGGCTGCCGCCCTATTGGCGCTGTCTATCGTGAAACGCCGCCAGTAGGGGCATGGCATTGCCATGCCCCATCGGAAATCAGTATTACAGGCAGCCTTACCATTATCCATGCAATCGCTGAATTAAGTGATCACCCACACGCAGGGCATTGGCAATCACCGTCAAAGCCGGACTAACACTGGCACTAGATGGGAAGAAACTGCTGTCTACCACATACAGATTCTCCACCTCATGGGCGCGACAGTTTAGATCTAACACCGAGGTGGCAGGGTCTTCGCCAAACTTGCACGTGCCACACTGGTGAGCAACGACCTGAATCGGCATGTCACTGCGAGGGTAGGTGCTGCGGTTAAACAGAGCTGGTTGTGCCGCTTCCACCGCTTTCAACACATCGACCCAGCGGTAGACGAGGCGATCGTGCGCCTCCACATTGCTGGGCTGATAGTCTAGATGCAGTTTTTCGCCCGCCAATCGAACGCGGTTATCGGGGTTGGGCAAGTCCTCGGTTTGCAGCCACCAGCCGATCGATCGCGTGGCAAGTTGGCGCAGTCCAAACCCCGGCATGATGCGGGTAAAAACGGAGAGAATCGGTGGCGCTTCTGCAAACAGCACATCCTGCAAAATTCCCCCAGAGTTTTGCACGTGACCCATGGGATAGGGAAAATCCCCGTCACCCCAATAAAAATCGTTGATGCCGATCGTCCGTTGAAACAAGCCAGAATTGGTGCTGGATGCTAACTGGATCACCACCGACAGTTGCTGCTTCATCAGATTGCGCCCCACCAATCCAGAGCGATTGGCAATGCCATTGGGATGTTTTTCATTGGCAGACCGCAGCAGCAGAGCCGCCGAGTTCACCGCTCCACAGGCAACCACAACGATATCGCCTAGAAACAGGTAGTCTTGCGTTCCCACTTGGGCTTGGACGGCTTTGATTTCGGAGCCAGAGGAGTTGGTATGCAGGCAAACCACCTGTGCCGACGTTTTCAGTGTGACATTGGGATAGTTTGTCGCAGGCGTTGCCCCGGTATCTTCCGAATCCGTTCTCCCCTGATCGCCCAATCCCAAGGGTAGGTAGGCAGGATGCAGCCCTTGCTTGGACAACCCATGACTGATTTCTTGAATGGGAGATTCGTGCGTCACTTCTGCAAAGGGGTAGGAAGTACTGTGGGGTGGCTCGGTGGGATCGTCGCCGGTTTTGCCGTGGACTTGGTAGAGCGTTTCAGCCTCCGTGTAGTAGGGTTCAAAATCCTTGTAAGTCAGTTCCCAAGCAGGCGAAACCCCCGATTGATGCTGCACCTCCTCAAAATCTCGCTCCCGCAAGCGCATCAAAACGCCGCTGTAGGTTTTGGTGTTGCCGCCCACGGCGTAGTTAGTTTGAGGCGAAAATGGCTCTCCATTTTGGTCGTACCATTGTTCTGGGGCGTGATACTGCTCCTTTTTGAACAGTTCCAAATCCTCCACCTCAGAGCTTTCCTTGGCTTGAAATTCTCCCCGTTCTAGCAGCAGAATTTTTTTGCCTGTGGGCGCAAGTTTGTGGGCGAGCGTGCCACCCCCTGCTCCCGTGCCGATGATGATTACGTCGTAGTGCTGATCGTCAATAATCATGAGGGGGTTTGACTCCTACTGCCATACATAAATCAACACAAACAAAACGATCCAAATCACATCGACAAAGTGCCAAAACAGCGAAGTGGCTTCAACCCCAAAGGAACCGTTGTCGTAGTTTCCTGGAATAAAGGAACGAGTTAGCATCAGTCCTTGCAGTAAAATTCCCGTCAGCACATGCAGTCCGTGAAATCCGGTGAGCAGGTAAAACATACCCCCAAATAACCCAGAGGTGAAGCCAAAGGGCAAGCCACGCCACTCGATCGCCTGCCCATAGAGGAAATAGCCCCCCATCGCCATCGTTAGCACCAGAAACAGGCGAAACCCCCACAGCTTTTTTGTCGTGCAAATACCGCTCGGCAACGTAGATTACAAAGCTGCTAGACACCTAAAATGATGGTGTTGATCCGGG
>JAAUSV010000445.1 GCA_012032525.1 Leptolyngbyaceae cyanobacterium SL_7_1 | reverse complement strand
CCCGGCTTTGCAAAAGCCGGGGATCTTATTTTTTCTATGGATTTTGATTAGAAACGCAATGTTTGTTTAGAACAATTTACGCCACTTTTTATAAATGATTGCAGCGGTTTTATTGTCAATCCCTCTAATGGCAAGGGATTGAATCCTGCTTGAATTTTGGTAATTTCTACAACTACGACTTTACCCCCTTAGAAAGAGGAAGAGTTAAGGTTTTCTTTTTAAGATGAAATCAATTATTAGTAGCGTCGGGTAATGTGTGATGAACAGGGACGAAATCCATAATCAACATCAAGAAATTAAACAACCGATGGCACCGGAGGAAGTTGATCCGGAGCAAAAGCGTCAGCAGAAAGCGGCGATCGAAAACTCAGAAGCCCCTCTGACAACCAATCCAGGCGATCGAATTGATGATTCAAAAACACTAGAAGAGAAAGCAAAACAGGTGGCAGTCGATACACCAGATATTACTGGCGATCACATCGTTGTTCCCACTTATTTTGTGGTTGAAGAACCAGATGGCACTGAAAAAGCCCTGCACCACGTTAAGGATGCAGAAGAAATTTCTGATGTGATCCGACAAGCGAGGGTTGATGAAGATGGCAACCGCATTTGGTCGTAATCCGTCTTAATGTTTCACCCTATTCTAATTACGGAGAAACCGTCAACGTTGTTACTAACATTGCAATTACCGCAGAGGGAGTATGACTCAAACTCAATCTAAGTCCTTGCAGCCCCCCCAAGAGCAAGACCGCCGACCTGGTTTGGAGTCAGAAATGACCCCAGAGCCTCAAAGTTTTGCGCCCCACTACAAGGGCAGCGATAAATTGCAGGGGAAAGTAGCGTTGATTACAGGTGGAGATAGTGGTATCGGGCGATCGGTGGCAATCTTGTTTGCCCGTGAGGGCGCAGATGTGGCAATCGCTTATTTGGATGAACATGAAGACGCGGTTGAAACCAAGGAACAGGTCGAAGCAGAGGGACAACGTTGCTTCGTGTTGGCGGGTGATATTGGCAATGAGCAAATCTGTCAGCAGTTTGTCCAAAAGACGATCGAGGAGTTTGGTCAGCTAGACATTTTGGTGAACAATGCGGCAGAACAGCACCCTCAGGAAAGCATTGAGGAAATTACGGCAGAGCAGCTAGAGCGCACGTTTCGCACCAATATCTTCAGCATGTTCTACCTGACCAAAGCGGCGTTGCCCCACCTCAAGGAAGGCAGCACCATTATCAACACCACTTCGGTAACGGCGTATAAGGGCAATCCTCAACTGTTGGATTATTCGGCGACGAAGGGGGCAATTGTTGCGTTTACCCGATCGCTCTCCCAAGCACTAGTAGAAAAGCAAATTCGGGTGAATGGAGTGGCTCCGGGTCCAATTTGGACGCCTCTAATTCCCTCCACCTTTCCAGAAGAAAAAGTTGAAAGTTTTGGTGCACAGGTGCCGATGCAACGAGCAGGACAACCCGAAGAAGTTGCTCCCAGTTATGTCTTTCTGGCGTCTAGTGACGCGTCGTATATGACAGGACAGATTTTGCATCCCAATGGTGGCAGTGTGGTGAATGGGTAGGAATAATTGGCTATTCAATCAGTATGGGTAGGTCGGTGTTTGTAGTTAATAAATTCAGTTAATAATGAGGTGGACTCCTATGTATCGCCAAATTCAAGAACTTCCTCAGGATGTGCGAGAGTACCTTTCCGAGCCAGTGCAACAACTATTTCTAAATACGTTTAATGGTTTGATTGAGCGGGGATGCGATCGGGGCAGTGCGTTCCAACTAGCCTGGGAATCCCTCAATCTTAAAAATGGTCGCAACGCTTAGAGGATGTTTGAGAAGAATTGATTACTTGATGTACTCCTCAGACAACTTCTGAATTACTGAAGCAAACCATCCGCTGTATCTGTTCCAAATAAAATGGCTAGCTCCGTTGGTTCCCAGGTGTTTGCAGCCCTATGTCTAGGGCTGCTAATTGCGTTTGCCCTACAGTTACTACTGACTAGCTTTGGCGTAGTAGTGGGAATTTCGCTGTTGAGTTTTCGATCGGGCGATCGCCAAATTCTTCAGATAATCCAGACCCCATCGGTGAATCCGCAGTCGTTGATCCCAACAACCAATCGCCTACCCATAAAACCGTTGCCAAAATCGGCACTTCAGCCGGGTTAGGGTTGTTAATCACAATCAACCTAGTGCTGTTTGCCGCCGCGTTTTTAGCGGTGTGGTTCAGCTTGGTGAGTGATCCGATTTCTGGTGCGATTTTGGGCATGGCAATTTGGTCTGCCTATTTTTTGTTGCTTACCTGGGTCAGTTCCAACGCTGCAACGTCGGTGGTTAGCTTCATTTTGGGTTCCGCCACAGCGGGGCTAAAACAGATTTTTGCGTTGCTGGGTAATCTGTTCTCTGGCACTGCTTCAGACGATGTACCCCTGACGGAAGAAGCTGCTTCTGCCTTGATTCGGCAGGAAGTGCAAACGGCGTTGAACACGGCAAATGTGCAGTCGTTGGTTGAGGGATATTTGCAAACCGCACCTCGACCTAAAGTAGACGTGGTGTTAATTCAGCAGGAGCTAGATTGCTTGCTGGAGGGGCTAGACGTAGAATCGCTGGCTGAGGCGGGGTTGCTTCAGCAGGTCGATCGCCAAACGTTTCACGATCTAATCCACACCCAAACGAATTTATCTGAATCAGAAGCCGCCGTAGTGGTAGAACAGTTGGAAACGGCGTGGCAAAACATTCTCGATCGCCATCCCCAACGCGACCTGAATCAAACCCTGATCACGCTACTGCAATCAACCCCGGTGGATCAACTAACGGTGCCCTCTCTACTCGCCCAGTTAGACACTTTACTGAATGACGTTCCTGCGCCCGATCGATCGCAGGGAATCAAGCAGTGGTTGACGCAACAACCGATCGATTTTGCCAAGCTGAAGCGAACGCTGTTGCAGCGGTTAGATTTATCAGAATTGGATGTAAATCGTATATGGCAACAACTGCGATCGCTTGGCAATTGGACGGCAGATGGTTCCAAGAGCGAATTCCCAACCAATACCATTTGGCTCGATGTGGAGGACTATTTGCTCCATGCCTATCCGTGGGAATTGGAAGAACCGGAGCACAGCCCGTTTAGGGAAGTACTGTATGATCCAAACGCGGCTCCCGATCAGGTGCGATCGCAACTAGAAACCTTTGGATTAGAGCAGTTCACCTCCGTACTTCAACAGCGTCCCGATTTGACAACAACTCAAGCCAGGGAGATTGCTCAACGATTGGAACGCGATCGCCTGGAAGTACTAGAAACAGTGCGATCGGCAGAGCGACAGGAACAAGTAGACTCTCTCCTTCAGCAAATCGAGCACTACTTAAAAACAACCGATAAAGCTTTGCTTGAATCAACCGATTTAGAAGCTGAGCTTCAGCACTAGTGCGATCGTTTGAGGTGGAAGCTGATGTCGGCAACGCGGTAATTGAGCAATGGAAAACTCTGAACTTTAAATCAATCCTACAAGGACGAGAAGACTTCAAGACAACTGAAGTAAAACGGGTTAGTAAGCAATTAAAGAAGCTGGGTGAGCAGTTGGCGATTGATCACGAACATAGTTCTAAAGAAACCACTGTAGACACTTTGAAGCACAAGTTACAATCCTATCTGCGCTATACCAACCCTAAACA
>JAAUSV010000444.1 GCA_012032525.1 Leptolyngbyaceae cyanobacterium SL_7_1 | reverse complement strand
GTCTCGATTGTCTATCCCCCCGATACGGACACTCCCCAGTTAGCCGAGGAAACCAAAACCAAACCTGCCGAGACTAAACAAATTACGGCTACGGCTGGGGTGTGGCGAGCTGAAGACGTCGCGCAAGCGATCGTTCAAGGCGTACAAACCCATCGCTTCACGATTACCCCCGGCTCAGAAATGCGCATCCTCAGCCAATTTCACAGCCTATTAGCCCCTGGCTTGCAGTGGTATTTCGATCGGATCGTCCGCCAAGTGCGGCAATCCCATAGAGGTGCCTAAGCCATGAAAATTGCCATGATTAGTTCCGGGTTTTTGCCCGTTGTGGATGGGGTGACGGTGACGGTGCTCCAGCGGCTGCAACGACTGAGTAGACTGGGACATCAGGTGATGCTGATTTGCCCCGATTACAGTGCCCTCGCTGCGATCTACCCCAATTGGCAAACCTACACGGGCGCATTTCTGCCAAACGTTGAGATTGTCAACCTCGCCAGCACCCCGTTTATGGACCTGGAGTTTGAGCGCAATGTCAGCCCCGCCTCCTACCCGATTCTTGTGGAAAAGCTGCGGCACTTCCAACCGGATGTGATTCATGTGGATGAACCAGAGCGCCTATTCCTGGGGTTTTTAAAAATTCCCGCTGTCGCCTACGCCAAGCAGCACGGCATTCTCTGCACCAGTTTTTTCCATACCAATTTTATTGATTATGGGGAGGATTACATTCCCCTGCCGCCGATCGCCAAGCAGATGACGCAATGGGCAGTTACACGACTGTTTGCCTGGATCTACAACGCCTACGACGCCACCCTGGTTGCCAGCGCAGTCACCCATCGTCGGGTGCGGCAAATGGGCATTGGCAACGCCATTCACCGGGAATTTCTCGGTCTCGATCTGGGTCAATTTCATCCTGGGTTAAAGCAGCCGGATTTTTTTGAGCACACCTATGGCTTGGCAGGGGTCGATCGCACCACAAAGCTGATTTTTCTGGGTCGATTAACCCCCGACAAAGGCTGGAGTTTTACCCTAGATGCCCTGCCCACCCTCGCCACCACCGTTGACCCCACCACCCTTTCCATTCTGATTGCGGGCGATGGAGAGTTACGTCAAGCAATCATCGCCGCCCTCCAACCCCACTTTCCCCACGTCCATTGCCTCGGCAGACTCGCACCAGCAGCCATTCCTGCCCTGTTGAGCAACAGCGATCTACACATCACCACGTCCCAAAAAGAAACCCGTGGCTTAACGGTGCTAGAAGCCATGGCAGCCGCAATTCCCGTCCTCGCTCCCTGGGCGGGGGGCGTGGTAGATAGCATTCAAGATGGCTGGAATGGCAGCTTGTTTGAGCCGAATAACGCGATCGATTTCCTTGCCAAGTTGCAACGGCTAATTGAACAACCCACGCTCAGAAAGCAAATGGGGGAGCGGGGCAAAGCCGGAGTAGCCCACTGGGGCTAGAGACAGCGATCGAGAATTTGCTCGACATTTGGAAGAATCCACAGGAAATCAAGCGTCTAGTGCAATAATGGCTATAACTTTTTATCGTTCCATTTGACTGTTAGCCGAGCCGTGAATGAGGGATTCCACTAATCGCGCTGAACCAACTACTCTAGTTGAGATTTTGCGCCATCGAGCCATTCATCAGCCCCAACAAATCGCCTACCAATTTCTCCTAGACGGAGACCATCAGACCGCCCACCTCACCTATCAAGCACTCAACCAGCAAGCCCGGGCGATTGCCGCCCATCTACAGTCCATCGCTTCTCGTGGTGATCGGGTGGTGTTGCTCTATCCCCCTGGGTTGGAGTACATCGCGGCATTCTTTGGTTGCCTCTACGCCGGGGCGATCGCCGTTCCCGCCTACCCACCCAAACCCAATCGTTCCCTCGATCGGATTCAAACCATCCTGCACGACTCCCAGGCACAGGTCGCCCTCACAACCCAAGCCATCCTCACCCAGATCAAAGCCACCCTTGAGCCTGCCTGGTTAAAAACCACCCACTGGCTGACCACCGACGCCATCACCACCAGTCCGGAACTGCTGGGCAGTCTGTCGCAGACGTGGCAGGCACAAACGCCAGCCCTAGAGGTAATCGCCCTCCTGCAATATACCTCTGGCTCCACTGCCACCCCCAAGGGAGTCAAGATCAGTTATGCCAATCTTTGGCACAACCTCAGTGCCATTCAGCATTTGTTTAACCACACGTCTGAGAGCAAGGGTGTCATCTGGTTGCCGCCCTATCACGACATGGGGTTGATTGGGGGAATTTTGCAGCCGCTGTTTGTGGGGTTTCCGGTGGTGTTGATGGCTCCTGCCCTGTTTATGCAGCGCCCCCTGCGCTGGCTCAAAGCCATTTCCCAACACCGAGCAACCACGAGTGGGGGACCCAATTTTGCCTACGATCGCTGCCTTGCCCAACTGGAGCCCGATTCCCTATCCGATCTGGACTTGAGCTGTTGGCAGGTGGCATTTAATGGCGCAGAACCGATTCGAGCTGAGACCCTGCAACGCTTTGCCGCTGCCCTTGCTCCATTTGGGTTTCAACCAGAGGCATTTTACCCCTGCTATGGCTTGGCAGAGGCAACGTTACTCGTTTCTGGCAATCTGCGATCGACGGCTCCCCAACTACACCCGATCGCCTCCCCATCCCCGCTTATAGGCTGCGGTCAGCCTTTGCCTGACCAAACCCTGTTGATTGTCAATCCAGAAACCCACATCCCTTGTGCTCCAGGAGAGATTGGGGAAATCTGGCTATCGGGCGATAGCGTGGCTCAGGGCTATTGGAACCGTCCCCAAGAAACGGCGGAAACCTTTAACGCCCGGTTGGCAGATGGGCAGGGAAGCTTCCTACGCACGGGAGATTTGGGGGTTTTGCAAACGGGTGAACTGGTGGTCACGGGTCGCCTCAAGGATTTGCTCATTATTCGCGGACAAAACCACTACCCCCAAGATATTGAACAAACGGTGCAGACCAGTCACCCGGCGCTCCAGACGGGGGCGGGGGCAGCGGTGCGATCGCCACTCCCCAGGGCGAAGCCTTGGTGATTGTACAGGAAGTTACCCGTGAATCGTTGCGGCGGTTAGACGAGTCTGCGGTGGTGGAGGCGATTCGGCAATCCGTGTCTACCCAGCATGATTTGGCAATTGGGGCGATCGCCCTGCTCAAACCGGGCAGTATCGCCAAAACCTCTAGCGGTAAGGTACGCCGCTCTGCCTGCCGTCAGGCCTATCTGGAGGGAACCTTGCAGGAGGTGGCTAGCTGGCAGCGCTCGACTCCTGCTCCAGATCTGGACAATCAGGTGGAGACTGTTGCCATTCAATCTGCGGCAACCCCCGCCAGCGCTAAGACCCAGAAGCAGATCCAGGCCTGCTGGTGAATTATCTGGCCCGCAGTCTGCAGGTGAATTCTAACGACATTGATCCTGGAAAAGCTTTTGCCACCTACGGCCTGGATTCGGCAGTGGCAGTAAGCATGACCACTGATCTGGGAGACTGGCTGGAGCTGGACCTGGAAGTAATGCTGTTGTGGGAATATCCCACCATTGCCAGTGTTTCTGAATATCTGGCCAGCGCTTGTCGTTCCCTCTCAGGCCAGTAGGTAAGCTCACACCATGACAGATCCCGCTCCCCCCCCGACCCAAACTGGTATCCAAAACTATCCGGTTTAATC
>JAAUSV010000443.1 GCA_012032525.1 Leptolyngbyaceae cyanobacterium SL_7_1 | reverse complement strand
GCCAATACTTCACAGAACATCCAGAGTTTGTCACGCCAAGCCGCAGAACAACTACGGCTGCTCAACGTCAACCAAACCGGGGTGCGCATGTTTGGCGCCCAAACCAAAGCCGAGTTGCTGCCCTCGGTGCGTCAAATTTTTGTGCCGGAAACCCAAGAGGCATTTATTGGAGAACTCTTGGCGATCGCCAACGAAGAACCCTTTTTTGCAGCAGAAACGGTTTTACAAACCTTGCAGGGCGATCGGTTTTCCGTTTGGTTTACGATTACCTTTCCACCCATTTCCCAAGCCTACGATCACATCCTAGTGTCGCTGTTAGACATCAGCGAAATCAAACAGGCGGAGGCTAGCGTGCGCGAAAGCGAAGAGCGGTTACGCTTGGCATTGACCGCCGCTAATCAGGGATTGTATGACTTGAATGTGCAGACGGGAGAGGCGATCGTCACCCCAGAATATGCCCAGATGTTGGGGTATGACCCTGACGAGTTTCAAGAGACCAATGCCAGGTGGCGCCAGCGGTTGCATCCAGACGATGCCGCTGATGTTTATCAAGTCTACACAGACTACATGACGGGCAAACGGGATGACTACCGCGTTGAGTTTAGACAGCGCTGTAAAACGGGGGACTGGCGGTGGATTCTGTCGGTTGGCAAGGTGGTTGCCTGGGGCGATGACCATCAACCCCTGCGGATGTTGGGAACCCATACGGATATCACCGATCGCAAACGTTCAGAAGCTGCCCTGCGAGAAAGTGAAGAACGCTATCGTTACCTAGCCGAGTTAATTCCCCAACTGGTTTGGACAGCTAGTCCAGAGGGGATGATGCTGGATGTCAACCAACGGTGGATAGAATACACTGGCATGACGTTGCCGGAGATTCAACAGCTTGGCTGGCAAAGCATCATCCATCCAGACGACATTACTACCCTCTACCAGCATTGGGAAACGGCGCAGCACCAGGGCACCGATTACCAAGCCGAGGGACGGATGCGCCGAAACGATGGAGTATATCGCTGGCATTTGCACCAAGCGTTGCCGCAGAGAAACCAGCAAGGTCAAGTGCTCCAGTGGTTTGGCACCGCCACCGACATTGACGATCAAAAACAGTTGGAGCAACAGCGCGATCGCGTTTTGCAGCAGGAGCAGGCTGCCCGGACAGAGGCAGAACGTGCCAATCGCATCAAAGATGAATTTTTGGCGGTGCTATCCCACGAATTACGATCGCCCCTCAACCCCATCTTGGGATGGGCAACGCTTCTCCAATCCCGTTCATTGGACGAACAAACCACCCAACGCGCCCTCGCCACGATCGAGCGCAATGCCAAACTCCAAACCCAATTAATCGAAGATCTGTTAGATGTCTCTCGCATTTTGCGCGGCAAACTGGTACTCAACACCACCGTAGTTGATCCGGCTAGCCTGATTGATGCCGCCCTTGAAACCGTTAAACTTGCCGCAGACGCCAAAGGAATCCAAATTCAAAAACGATTCACCCCCATCCCAGGGCACATCATTGGCGATGTCGCCCGCCTTCAGCAAATCCTGTGGAATCTGCTATCCAATGCCATAAAGTTTACTCCACCGGGAGGGCGAGTTGAGGTGAAGCTGGAAAGTAGCCAGTGTACAGCTTCCAAGAGCGAATTAGGTGCGTTACCCTATTCCTCCCAACATTTTGCTCAAATCACCGTGAGTGATACTGGAAAAGGGATTTCCCCTACTTTTCTCCCCCATGTTTTCGAGTATTTTCGGCAGGAGGATGGCACAACCACTCGCAAGTTTGGTGGGCTAGGGTTGGGATTGGCGATCGTCCGGCATCTCACAGAACTGCATGGAGGAGTGGTTTGGGCAGAAAGCCCCGGTGAGGAGCAGGGGGCTACTTTTACAGTCAGCCTCCCCCTAAAACCCATCTCAATCCTGCCAGTCCTAGATCATCCTGGCGATGACCCAACCATTCACCTAGCCAACATCAAAATTTTGGTGGTGGATGATGAACCCGATATTCGAGAGGTGGTCTCGTTTATTTTGCAGCAAGCCGGGGCAACGGTAAGGGTGGCTGTCTCTGCGACGGAAGCCCTTGAATGCTTCCAACAGTCTCCACCGGATTGCCTAGTGTGTGACATTGGTATGCCAGAGATCGACGGCTACCAGTTGATGCGGCAGATTCGCTGCTTATCCATCAAACAAGGGGGTCGGATTCCCGCGATCGCCCTCACCGCCTATGCTGGAGAAATCGATCAACAACAGGCGATCGCCGCTGGCTTCCAACGACACCTGGCAAAACCCGTGGAGCCAGAGGAATTGGTCAAGGCAGTTGCCCATTTAATCAAACACTTAATCAAACACAGTAATCCTTAGGGCTATGACTCATTTCTTTGAATTTGAAGCCGATTTTGTAGAATCATTGCGCTGCATTCCGATGATAGTGCGATTTAAGCTAGACACCTGTGGCATCAAGCTCAAGCTCAATCAGTGGCATTGCTTTGCCGAGGGCGATCGCCAGCAACTGGTTACGCTTCCCTGTGAAACTCCAGAGCAAATTGCCACTTACCGAGCCACGGTTCAAGGTTTAGTGCTGGCACACACCCAAAGCCCTGCCAGTGAATTGGCGATCGACCCAGACCCCGCTTGGATGCAACGGGACACTCTCCCCCCCGCGCTCCAAGCAAAACTCCATGAAACGGGTAGGTCAGTTTCGTTGCACCAGTGGGCGCAGTTGTCTCCATTGCAACGGTTTGTATTACTCAAGCTCAGTCGATCGAACCATGAGAACCGGAATTTTGTGCCAGCGCTCCAGGAATTTGGCATTGAGGCGATTCAAGCAGTGCCGCCATCTAGTCTTCATCCACTCTGAAGGCATTTAAACGGGGATCGTAGACCAGCCCTTTGACCAGTTCTCCCCGTCCACCGCTGAGCAACCGTTGGAAGACCCGATCGACTACCTGATTTCCCTGGACATCGAGTAGGAGGTTGTGGGTCATGCCGACTCTGGGAGCATCGGTGAAATCGAGATAGATCGGACGCAGCGCGATTAGGTTTTCCGCCGTATTGCCCAAGCGAGGGGGGTTGATGATGGTAGAGATCTTGAGAATGGAGTCGCGCTCATTGATGGTGGCGTAGATGCGTCTGCTGTCGATCCGATCGATCCAATCCCCATGGGCTTTGCTGTCCACATCCGATTGCAGGAAGATCACATTATCAAAGATGCGCGTTTCGCTACTAAAAATGGGTTGGCGAATATAGCTCTCCATCAGGTAGCTCCCCAGGCTGTAGCTGATTAGATTGAGACTTAATTTGCAACCGGGGGTATCTGGCTCGTCTCGCAACCGATCTGCCCGTTCCAGCAAGTAGCCACCCAATTTTTCTAGAGTCCGATCGAGGGCAAAGCTAGAGGCTTTGGCGGCTTGGCGGGCATCGCGGTATTCATCGCGGGCAAACCCACCCTGGTTGGAGGGCCACGAAAATGCAATGATGTTGACGTTGTACTTTGCTTGAATGCGGCGGCATTCTGCCAAATTGCCCTTAAAGGAGAGGTTGAAGCCGTGGATATAAAACAGCCAATCGCGGCGAAGCTTGCCGCTGTCAATCTCTGCAACAACCCGATTAAACAACACCCGACTGGGGGGTTGTCTGGATCAACCACCGTGGGTTCGGGGATTACCTCGACTTGCCAGCGATCGGTGGTGTCGTTGTAGGAGGCG
>JAAUSV010000442.1 GCA_012032525.1 Leptolyngbyaceae cyanobacterium SL_7_1 | reverse complement strand
GATCTAAACTGTCATTCAAGCCAATTATCCAATCGCCCCCCTACACCACCGAGAGAACGATGCTAACCAACTCCACCATGCAGTTCGACGTTGCTGATTCTCTTGGCTCCCGCAAAGCCCAACTTGATGCCTATTACCACGACATTCAATCTATCATTTTGTCGCGGCAGAACCCGGTTACTGGACTGTTGCCCGCTAGCACAGCGATCAACACCCACGGCAACTACACCGATGCGTGGGTGCGGGATAATGTCTACAGCATTTTGGCGGTGTGGGGATTGGCGATCGCCTACCGCAAAATCAATAACGATCAAGGACACGCCTACGAGCTAGAACACAGTGTCATCAAGCTGATGCGGGGCTTGTTGTTTGCCATGATGCAGCAAGCCCACAAGGTGGAGAAATTTAAAGTCACCCAAGACCCCCTGGATGCGCTCCATGCCAAGTATGACCTGACGACGGGGGGAACGGTGGTGGGGGATGACGAGTGGGGGCACTTGCAACTCGATGCCACCTCGTTGTATCTACTGATGCTGGCGCAGATGACCGCATCGGGCTTGCAGATTATTTTTACCCTGGACGAGGTAAATTTTGTCCAAAACCTGGTGTATTACATCGGGCGCACCTACCGCACACCCGACTACGGAATCTGGGAGCGGGGCAACAAAATTAACCATGGCAAACCGGAACTCAATGCCAGCTCCGTGGGCATGGCGAAGGCAGCGCTGGAGGCGGTGAATGGCTTGGATCTATTTGGGGTGCGGGGCAGTCAAGCCTCGGTGATTCATGTCTTGCCCGACGAGATCGCCCGTGCCCGTGTCACCTTAGAATCCCTATTGCCCAGGGAATCGGCATCGAAGGAAACCGATGCGGCGTTGCTCAGTATTATTGGGTTTCCTGCCTTTGCGATCGAGGATCGGGCACTGGTCGATCGCACCCGCACCGTGATCATCGACAAACTCCAGGGCAACTACGGCTGCAAACGCTTCCTGCGGGACGGACACCAAACTGTGATCGAGGATGTCACCCGTCTGCACTACGAACCGCGTGAGCTAAAACAATTTGAGCACATTGAGTGTGAATGGCCCCTGTTCTTTGCCTACCTGTGGTTGGATGCGTTGTTTCGGGGCGATCGCTCCCAAAGCACTGACTATCAGGAGCGCCTAGCCAAATTAAAAGTGGAAAAAAACGACATGGGGCTACTGCCGGAGTTGTACTTTGTTCCCCAGGAGGCGATCGAGGCAGAACGCGCCATCCCCACAGCCAAATCCGCCAACCGAATGAAAACGTACCGCTGATCTGGGCACAGAGTTTGTATCTTCTGGGGGAAATGCTCAGCAATGGCGTGTTGGCACTGGGCGATCTCGATCCCCTGGGGCGGCATTTGCGCATGGGGCACCACCCCGAACCGTTTGTGCAAATTGCCCTGCTGGCGGAAGACGAGGCATTGCAAATGGAGTTAGCTACCTACGGAGTAGCCACCCAGTTGCCCCAACAGGTCGAGCCAATTCAGGTGCGACAGGCAGGGG
Source organism: Leptolyngbyaceae cyanobacterium SL_7_1 (assembly GCA_012032525.1). Taxonomy (GTDB): domain Bacteria; phylum Cyanobacteriota; class Cyanobacteriia; order Elainellales; family Elainellaceae; genus JAAUSV01. The sequence goes on along the minus strand of JAAUSV010000442.1, from coordinate 2,177 downwards.
AATTATCGGGGATTTATCACCAGATTGGTAGAAATGACAAGCTGCGGCTGAGCGGTCGCCCGATGCGACGACTGCGCAGTTTGACCACCTCGCGTATCTTCCAAATTCGCAGTCAGGAGGTGGTGTTTTTGCCCTCCTTCCTTGACCCACAGCAATTTTATTTGACGCTGGATTACCACTTTTTGGTGGCGCAGATTCGCGGAGAACTCAGCTACATCCAGCGCCACTGGTATCAGTTGGGGCGACCGACGATGACCCTGTTGCTCACCCACGCGATGTTTGGCGATCGCTCCCCATCCTGGAACTACTGCGGGAGTTGCAGATGGTAAGTGTGGGGGCGTGGCGGTGAAACTGGCGCGATTGCAGGAATTCATGCTGACTGCTAGCAAGGAGCGGGTAGATTTTATCCATGAGTTTGAGTTCACCCAAGCCCCGGTTCAAACCGCCCAACCCCACAAGACTTATCTGACGTTTTACCCCGATCGCAACCATTCCCTCAGCAGCATCCAAGAATTTTTGCTGGAATCTGAAACCGATATCCAACCCCTGATTACCCGGTTGCGCGAATCGGACAACCTCTACGAACAAATCGATTTGCTGGAAACCCTAACCCGCCTCAAGGGATTGGAGTTTGACACCGGGCTAGGCGGTCCGGGGCGAGCGGCAACGGTGGCAACGTTGTTAGACGAAGTGTATAACAAAGCCGCCAGCCTGCGATTGTGGGCGATTATTCGGCGATCGGCGGGCTTGTTGGGCAAGGTGGATGTCGGCTTGTCGGACGCGGTGACAGATATTTTGGTGCGGCAAAAGCAGATTGCCGTGGGCAAAGCCTACAGCGAGGCATCCCTGATCACCAGCCCCATGTCCCACGACGAGATCCTGGCAAAGATCGAAGAATTTGTTCGCCAAGATATTCGCGATCGCCCCCTCACCCAGGAAATTCTCATCTACCTCAGTGTTCTACTCAAAACCGACCCCCAACTGTTTAAGGGATTGCTGACGCTGCGGGTGGGCTACTTGATTTTGCTAATCACCAACGAACTAGCACAGGAGTTGGATTACACCCCGGATGAAGCCTACGACCATCTGATGCAACTCAGCCCCTTTGAGGTGAAAAACCGATTGCATCAAGTGCTAGCTGGTTACGAAACCTTAAATCAAAACCTGTTCCAACAGGAATCCCTCAAGGTCAAGCAACCCCAATCGATTCAATGGCCCCAATCGATTCAATGGAAGGTGGTCGCACCGGAGGCAACCGCCGATGAAGCAGAGGGCGACTGGTGGCGACGACGACAGCGGGATGGAGCGCTGAACCGAGTCCCCAAAAATTTCTATCCCAATGTCTGGCAAGTGCTGGAACACTGCAAAGGCTTGGTGATTGGCGATAAGCTCGATCGCCGTAATCGCCTAGACAGCGACCCCCTGCTCTCAGAAATGACCCCCGGTGAGAAAAACTTTGCCCTGCGCGTTGAGCACCTGCTGAACAAAATCCAAGCCCCAGAATACCGCCAGGTGAATATCGAAACCTTGATGGAACTGGCGGCACTGTTCGATCGCAACCCCGATTTGCAAATTGAGGAATACTTGGTGCTGGACGTGTTGATCGGGCACGCGGTTCGGTTGCACTGGCTCGATCGCCATCCTGAACAGGTGGAGTATTACGACGAGAAGAAGGCAACGGCATGGCGATCGTTTTACCAGGCTTCCCCGGAGGAATGCGCCAGCTATGTGGCAAAGGCGATGCAGTTCCTCACAGAGTTGGGACAGAGCCACGCGGCTTAATCGGCAGTAATTCCCTGGCTGCGGCAGATCCCCGGCTTTTTTGGAAAAGCCGGGGATCTGGGGTTTAGGAGTATGGGTTGATTTTTTTGCTGTTGAGGAGTTTGAAGAATCGCCCGGTGAATAGCCCTGCGACGGTGACGATCGCCACCGACTGCCCAATCCACAACCCTACTCCGTCCATCCCTAAGCGGAAGCCAAGCCAGTATCCCAACGAGATGCCGACTCCCCAGTAGCCCAAAATATTCAGCAGCATAGGAATTCGGGTGTCTTGGAGTCCTTGCAGTGCTCCGTAGACTGCCTTCTGAAACCCGTCGAGGACTTGGGCGATCGCCGCCACAACCAGGAGTGGGATAGCGATCGCCACCACAGCGGCATTGTTGGGATCGCTTACATCC
>JAAUSV010000441.1 GCA_012032525.1 Leptolyngbyaceae cyanobacterium SL_7_1 | reverse complement strand
CGTAGGTTGGGTTGAGTGGTAACGAAATCCAACACACTCAACACGTTTGGGGAATGTTGGGTTTCACTCTGTTCAACCCCACCTACGAGACTGGTTTTGATGGGCGATCGCGTTAACCAACTCAAGTAATTTAGGAGACTCTTAAGCCATGTTTGGTCAAACAGCAGTGGGCAGTGCAGCCAATACTCCGTCGGGTAGCCGGATGTTTCGCTATGAAGTCGTCGGATTGCGCCAGAGCGTTGAGAATGACAAAAACAATTACCCCATTCGCAACAGCGGCAGCGTCTATGTCACCGTGCCCTACAACCGCATGAACGAAGAAATGCAGCGGATTTTGCGCATGGGTGGCAAGATTGTCAAAATCGAGCCGCTCGCAGGCAGCGACGCTTAGAAGCTCTGAGTGCCTATATCTGAGTGCGTGTAGAAGGTCAGTCTATTCATGGTGGAGCATTATCAATCGTCCGACGCCGGATTGCCCCCGGCAGATCCCACCACAGAGGGAACTGACGAACAGTCATTGACTGTGGAGGCGGCGATCGCCCAATTAACCCATCCTGACTTGAGTTTGCGCTACTACGCGGCTTGGTGGTTGGGCAAGTTTGCAGCGGGCAACCCAGCCGCGGTTGAGGCATTGATGGCGGCGTTGGCGGATGAGTCCGATCGCACCGAGTTGGGCGGCTATCCTCTGCGGCGCAACGCGGCGCGGGCATTGGGTAAGTTGGGCGATCGACGGGCAGTGCTCCCGCTCGTTCAGTGCTTAGAATCAGACGATTTCTATGTACGCGAAGCCGCCGCGCAATCGCTGGGCATGTTGGGCGACCCGTCCAGCGTTCCAGCGCTGTTGCCGTTGTTGGCGGGGGGAGTGGCAGCAGCCCAGCGGGTTCCCGGTCGTCCCCATTTAGCTCAACCCTGCGAAGCGGTGTTGGAGGCACTGGGGAATTTAGCCCCCGGTTCCCCCCAGCAAGCAGCGGCGATCGCCTTCGTCGAACCATTTCTGACCCACTCGTTGCCACGGGTGCAGTACGCGGCGGCACGGGCAATGTATCAGCTGACTCAGTCCAGTCTCTATGGCGATCGACTGGTGCAGGCGTTGCAAAGCGAGGATATCAACCTGCGGCGGGCGGCGTTGTCTGATTTGGGTGCGGTGGGCTATTTGCCTGCGGCAGCGGCGATCGCCCAGGCGGCAACGGAAAATAGCTTCAAGTTATTTTCCCTCAAAGGCTTGCTGCGCCACCACCTGCACGATCACGATGCCCACTCCAAGGATGCGATTCACCTGATGTCCTTGATGGATCAATTGCTGTAACCCCTGACTCCCCTACCTGCAATGATGACTACAGAAACCGTTGCTTTCCAAAATTCGAGCCGTTGAACAGGCAGACTCGCCTGAGCAACGTGCTGGAGGCGGTGCAAGCACTGGTTGCTAGCCATTCCACCGAGGGAATTGCTACCTGATCCAGGTGTTGGGCTACAACAATCCGGCGGCAGCGGCAGTTGCGGTGCGGGGCTTGATTCAGTTGGGCGAGGCGTCGGTGTTGCCATTGTTGCAATCGCTGGATGAATACAACTACGGTGCTCGTGCCTACGCGATTCGGGCGCTGGCGGCGATCGCCGATCCTCGCGCCTTGGAGGTGCTAGTGGCGGCGGCTGAAACGGATTTTGCCCCCAGTGTGCGCCGAGCTGCCACCAAAGGGTTAGGTCAGATTCGTTGGCAAGCCAATGCCGCTGTCGTCAGTGCCCAGCAGCGGGTGTTGCATAGCCTGGTGACGATCGCCCACGATGCCGACTGGTCGTTGCGCTATGCGGCGATCGCCGGATTGCAAGCACTCGGAACCGCTGCGGCTGACCTTGTACCTGCGATCGTTGAGCAGTGCCGTTTGATCCAAGCATCCGATGGAGATGTCGTGGTGCAGGCACGAGCAACCCTTGCCGTGATCACCCTCTCCCCCTAATCTTTCTATCTGAGGTTAAGCCTACCCATGTCGATCCCACTGCTTGAAATTAAACCCAAGACCCAAAACCAGCGTGTTGATGGCTACGACGTGCTGGATGAGGACGATCCCAAGCCCTACCGCCTGACGGACGCGACCTCCGATACCGATGTCAACGAAATTATTTGGGCGCTCTATCGGCAAATCTATGGGGAGCATCTGATCTTGGATGCCTACCGCCAGCCCTTTTTAGAATCTCAACTGCGCAACCGGGCGATTTCGGTGCGCGAGTTTGTCCGGGGATTGGGCAAGTCAGAACCCTACCGGGAATTGGTGGCAGAGACCAACTCCAATTACCGCTTGGTGGATGTCACCTTCAAACGGTTTTTGGGGCGAGCCAGCTACGGCAAAAATGAAGAGATTGCCTGGTCGATCGTGATTGCCAGCAAGGGATTGCACGGCTTTATCGATGCGATCGTCGATGGTGAGGAATACACCACCAGCTTTGGTGATGACATCGTGCCCTACCAACGTCGCCGCATGGAAGCCCGTCCGTTTAACTTGGCGAATCCGCGCTACGACGACTACTGGCGGGGTCGCTTGCTGGAGATGGATCTGGCAACCCGTTCCTACTATCAGGTGCGGCAATATCAAGCGGGCGATCTGGATAAGAAATATATCCGCCAAGCGATTCCGGCTGGATTTTTTAACATGGCGCAGACCATCTTGATTCCCCAGGTCAATTCCCAACGCGATGTTGCTCGTTCGACCTCTGGTAGCATCAAAATTCCTGATATGACCCGCGAAACTGCCACTGTCGGCAAGCCAATGGTCTCGCGTCCCAGGGTCGCCCTGCCCTATCGCTATATCCCATCCAACAAAACCGTGTAGGCAGATTAGCGAATCGCTAATCGCTAATTGCTAATTTCTCGTTCCACCCACCTTCTAAAAGTGCCATGTCCATTCCCTTACTTGATTACAAACCCAGTTCTCAAAACCAACGGGTATCTGGCTACGAAGTGCCCGGAGAAGATACGCCCTATATTTATCGGTTGGAAGACTGCGTTGATTATTCCGATCTAGAGGAGTTGATCTGGGCAGCCTATCGGCAAGTGTTTAGTGAGCACGTAATTCTCAGAAGCAGCCGCCAGACCGATTTGGAATCGCAGCTCAAGAATCGATCGATCACTGTGCGTGATTTTGTCCGGGGGCTGGCAAAGTCCGATGTCTTCCGCACCCTGGTGGTGGAAACAAACTCCAACTACCGCGTGGTAGAGTTGTGCTTAAAGCGATTGTTAGGTCGATCGCCCTACAACAAAGACGAAGAAATTGCCTGGTCGATTCAGATTGCCACCGAGGGGGTCGAAGGCTTTATCGACCAATTGCTAGACAGTGAGGAGTACAGCAGCAATTTTGGCGATAGCACCGTTCCCTACCAACGGCGTCGCTATCGGGGCAGACCGTTTAACCTCGTCACCCCCCGCTACGGGAACTATTGGCGCGACAAGCTAGAAACGGAACGCTACAAGTGGGGCGATATCAATAACTTCCGGGAAATGGCGCGATCGATTCCGGTGAAGACTCAATCGGTTACCTCGGTTGATGTCAGCCGGATTACGATTCCAGACATGACGCGCAAAGAGGCGGCTAAAGGCGTGCCCGTTTCCATTAGCCCATCGGCAAGTTTTCCAGTGCGTTAACCGTTTGCCGGGTAATACCGGGAATGGGTTCGTCGATTGACACAGTTACAAACACACAAGGGAGATAGTTCATGGCA
>JAAUSV010000030.1 GCA_012032525.1 Leptolyngbyaceae cyanobacterium SL_7_1 | reverse complement strand
GGCAACGGCTGTAGAACAAATGCAATTGCGCCGCTGTTGTGGCAACAAGCCAGACAGCAAGCCCATACTCTGAGCGGCTCACTGGGGATGTTTGGGTTGCCAGAGGGATCGCGCTTGGCTCGTCAGATTGAACAACTCTTGCACACCGAGCCAGCGTTGATTCATGCAAAAGCAGCAAGCCTGCGACAATGGGTGAATCAGTTGTGCCAGGAAATTGAGCAGTCTTCCGGTGTGGGTGAGCAGGCGTTGCCAGCCGCTTCCTGGGAAGACGATCGCCCGTTGTTGCTGATCGTAGACCGCGATCGCACCTTGGTAAACCAGCTTGCCCCTGAAGCCGTCACCTGGGGATTTCGCGTTGAGATTGCCACTAACCTCACCAGAGCCAGGGACAAGTTGCTGCTAGAATCCCCGGATGTAGTTCTTTTAGATCCCACCAGTTCCCCTGTGGCAGCGGAAAGTGTCTCGCTGCTAAACGAACTCAATCAGCAGGTGCCTGCCATTCCTGTGATCATTTTTACTGAGCAGGGCAAGCTCACAGAGCGGCTAGAACTGGCGCGGTTGGGAGGATGCACCTTCCTGCAAAAGCCAACTCCTTTGCCCCAGGTACTCGCGGTGGTCAACCAAGTGAGGCACCACGCCGATCGCGCCAAAGCAGGGGTAATGGTGGTGGACGATGACTTGGCGTTATTAGCCGTGGTGCGATCGCTCCTAGAACCGTGGGGGCTCAAACTCACAACCTTGGCTGATCCCCAGCAGTTTTGGGATGTGCTGGAAGCGGCTTCCCCCGATTTGTTGGTGTTGGATATTGCCATGCCCCAGATTAGTGGCATTGAGCTGTGTCGGATTGTGCGAAACGATGCTCGCTGGAGTAGCTTGCCAATTGTGTTCCTGACGGCTCACACCGATGCTGATACGATTAACCAGGTGTTTGCGGTGGGAGCAGATGACTTTGTTAGTAAGCCAATTGTTGGACCCGAATTGGTGACTCGCATCATCAATCGCCTGGAACGCATGCGATTCTTGCGGACTCTAGCGGAAATCGACCCCCTCACCCAGCTTGCCAATCGGCAAAAAGCAACGCAGGATCTCGACAAATTTCTGCGGCTGGCAAAGCGGCAAACCCAACCCTTTTGTCTGGCACTGCTAAATTTGGACACGGCTAAGCCAAGGGACGAGTCCCCCGATTATCCCGTGGTAGAGGAGGGGTTGCGCCAGTTTGGGCAATGGGTGCGCCAAGAATTTGGTGCTGAAGATGTGGTGGGTCGCTGGAGCAATCAGGAGTTTGTGGTTGGCTTCTATGGCATGACCAAGCAGGAGAGCAGACAACGGTTGAACCGCCTGTTGTCCCGGCTGCAACCATCCTCCACACCTCGACAAGGGGCTAGCTCCATAGCCCATAGCCCGACTCTTCAAGTCAGATTGAGTGGGGGGGTGGCTCAATATCCCGATGATGGAACCACGTTGCATCGCCTCTGTCAGGCGGCTGACACCGCCCTCCATCAGGCAAAGGCGGCAGGGGGCGATCGAATTTTATTGGTGGAGCGTCAATCTTTAAATTCTCCAGTGCCCGAATGATCAGCCAATGGATTCCCAAGAAACTTGCTGCCGGATTGGCGATCGCCACGATCGCCATCCTGATCACGGCGTTGGTGTCTCTCCTGGATGTGGGACTGTCGGGTGTGGGACTGTTGGGTGTGGGATTATTGGGTGTGGGATTATTGGGTGTGGGATTACTGGTGCTGGTTCGTCGGGATGGTCTCACTCGTGGGCAGGCAGAAGCCGCGCTGCATCAATCTGCTAGAGAGTTTGAAGAACTCTACAACAATGCTCCCTGTGGCTACCACTCCCTAGATGCAATGGGCACCTTTGTTCGGATTAACGATACGGAACTCAACCTGTTGGGATATAGCCGGGAGGAAGTGATTGGTAAAAAGCGGTTTTCCGATCTCCTAACGGACAAAAGTTTACAGGTGTTTCAACAAAATTTACCACTGCTTGACCAGCACGGCAGTGTACACAATTTGCAGCTTCAAATGATTTGCAAAGACGGCTCCCACTTGCCTGTGACGTTGAATGCGATCGCCCTCAAAGATGCAGCAGGCAATGGGGTGATGAGTCGAGCCACGGTGGTGGATGACACCGATCGCAAACAGGTAGAAACGTTGTTGAGGCAGGCAATGATGATTTAGGACTGAGGGTGGCAGAACGAACTGCCGAACTGCTCCAGGTCAACCACCGTCTGCAACAGGAGCTGGATGAACGCAAGGGGATTCAAGCCTCTCTGCAAATTTCCCAAGCCAGATTTGCGGGCATTTTAGAAATTGCCAGTGATGCAATTATCTCCGTCGATGTCAACCAACGCATTAGCCTATTTAATCAGGGAGCCGAAAAGATTTTCGGTTACACCGCTGCGGATGTGCTGGGGCAACCCCTCGATCGGCTAATCCCAACGCGATCGATCGCGGCCCATCGCCAGTATGTGAATCAGTTTGGACAGTCAATGGGCAGTGCCCGGCGCATGGGCGATCGCAGCGAAATTTTTGGTCGCCGCAAGGATGGCAGCGAGTTTCCCGCCGAGGCATCGATTTCCCGATTGACCCTGGGGAATGAAACCATCTTCACTGCGATCCTGCGAGACATCACCGAGCGCAAACAGATCGATCGGATGAAAAATGAATTTGTCTCGGTGGTCAGCCACGAACTCCGCACCCCCCTAACCTCAATCCATGGCTCCCTGGGAATGCTAGCTAGCGGCTTGCTCAACCCCGATTCTGAACAGGGTAGACGCCTATTGCAAATTGCGACCGACAGCACCGATCGCCTTGTGCGCCTGATCAACGACATTCTCGATATCGAGCGGATTGAATCAGGCAAGGTGAAGATGGAAAAGGACGTGTGCCAAGTGGATGAGTTGCTGAGTGAAGCCGTCAATGTGGTGCAACCGTTGGCTAACAAAGCTGGAGTCTTCCTTGCGGTAGACAGTTTGTCTAGGCAGGTTTGGGCTGATCCCGATCGAATTGTACAAACCCTGACCAATCTCCTAAGCAATGCGATCAAATTCTCTCCCCGTGGCAACACTGTTTGGCTAACCGCCCAACCCCAAGCCGATCGGATTCAGTTCACTGTCAAAGACCACGGACGGGGTATTCCTGCGGATAAACTCGACAGCATTTTTGAACGCTTCCAGCAGGTGGATTCCTCCGATTCTCGCCACCACGAGGGAACGGGGTTGGGGTTGGCAATTTGCCGCAGTATTGTGCAACAGCATGAGGGGGAGATTTGGGTTGAAAGTACCGTAGGCAAAGGCAGTACGTTCTCGTTCACAGTGCCAATGGCAACCACGTCAGTGGAGTGACATTCCATTTAAGTTATGGATCATGGATTAAATAAAACCGAATATTTTTTGAGAGAAGCGCGGCGGAGCGCGCTTCTCTCAAAAAATATTCCAGATTAATTAATTTGCGATCCTATGTACCCCAACGGGTCAGGGGATTGTGGGAACCAGTCCCTCCACCCTCAACCAACCCAATAGAACCAAAGGAGCGGTAGCATGACAGTGAAGCGGATTCTAGTAGTGGACAATGAGCCATACATTCAGGAAGTTGCCAAGGTCTGCCTAGAGACGGTAGCGGGGTGGCAGGTGCTGTTGGCTAGCTCTGGGCAAGACTGTTTGCAGCAAGCGGCGATCGCACACCCCGATGCGATTTTGCTAGATGTAATGATGCCCGATATGGATGGCATGGCAACGTTTCAAAAGCTTCAGGAAAATCCAGCTACACAGGCGATTCCGGTCATCCTATTAACCGCAAAGATCCAATCTTCCGATCGGCGTCGATATGCCCAAATGGGTACGCTCGCAGCGATCGCCAAACCCTTTGACCCCCTCAAACTGGCGGCGCAGGTGGCGGATGCCTTGGGTTGGACAAAGGATTTCTAAGCCCAGTGGGATTGCTAAGGATCGCGAATTGATTAATGGGTAATTTTCCTATGTAGAGGCATGTCCATGCCCCTACGAAGATTCTGGTTTTGCAGGTTATTTGATCCACAACACCAGCCAAGTGACTGGATGGGCGTTGGACTTAGGTCTTAATCGCATCACGACTTTCGATGACAGACATCGTTTTACGGAGTTGTTATGGTTAATTCGATCGCTGATTCATCCCTCTACAGCGCGTCTGAGGATACGTCCCATGACTCAAATCCACCAAGTCAAGCCCTCCACGGATGCCTCCCCAGTGGCACCCCCAGAAGCGCAGTTGCAACGCCGTGCATTTCCCCACGAGGTAGAGCCTAACCCCGAATCAAAATCTAGCGCGATCGCCTCTCCCACACCGATCTCAAGGGATTGGCAGGCACAACAGGAAAAATGGTGCGTTCCCGCTTTGATCCTGGGATGATCTCGCTGTATCCGGCTGATCCATTTAAAGAAGAGAGAAGAGAAAAACCGATTCAAAAGCAGGCTGCGGAGAACGCTGATGCCGAAGAAAAGGACAAACCCATTCAACGAAAATCTGAGGAAACTCCTGAGAAAGCAGAGACTAAAGAGCAAGTACAAAGAAAGTCTGAAGTAAACGAAGTCGCAGAAAAAGAACCGATTCAGACAAAGCTCAGTGTGGGTAAGCCGGGCGATCGCTACGAGCAAGAAGCGGATCAAGTCGCGGCAAAAGTCATGACCATGCCTGACCCAACCCGCAACCGCATTCAACGACAAACTGACGATAGCGATATTCAACCAAAATCATTAGCCAATACGATTACACCCCTGGTGCAACGGCAGTCATCTGATGAAGAGGTGCAAACTAAATCAGGACAGGCACGGAGTGCTCAAGATCAATCGGTGAATACGGAGTTTGAGAATCGCTTATCAAGTAGCAAAATTGGTGGAAGTCCCTTGCCGGGGGATGTGCGATCGTTTATGGAGCCGCGCTTTGGGGTAGATCTCAGCCATGTGCGGGTGCATACCGGAGCGGATTCGGCACAGATGAATAAGGATGTAAGAGCACAAGCGTTTACCTATCGCAATCACGTTTTCTACGCGGCTGGGAAGTCGCCGGGTAAGGATGATCTGACTGCCCACGAATTGACCCATGTGATTCAGCAGACAGGTGGGAAGCTGAAGCAAGCAGTGCGGCGATCGCCCGATGAAAATGACTCAATCCAACCCAAATCATTAGAGCCAAATGCAATCGAAACTGAGAAGAATAAATTAACTCCCGCAGAAGCATCGATCCAGCGCCATGACATCAGCATGGTTTCACCTCGCATTCAGCGAAATGTAGTGACTGATCTGATTGGTGCGGGGGGCGATTTGTTAACCGGGGATGTGGAAGGCGCAAGACGAAGACTGCTAAATTCGGTGTCGAGTTTTGCTTCTGGAATGCCGGGATATCCGTTGCTGACCGTGATCTTGGGTAAAGATCCAATTAAAGATCAACCCGTCGAGCGCAATGCAACTAACGTGGTGCGCGGGGTTCTCAGCCTAGCCCCCAATGGTGAGCAACTGTTCCAGAACTTGCAAGAATCGGGGGCATTGCAGAAAGGATTTGACTGGTTTGAAAAGGAACTACGCCGACTCAACATCACCTGGAATACGATCAAAGCTTTGTTTCGTCGGGCGATCGACGCCCTCTCCCCTGATGACATCCTCAATCCGGGCGGGCTAATCGAGGAGATTGTCAACATCTTCAGAGCTCCCATTCAACGGATCACACGATTTGCCCTTGCCGTTGGACAAAAGGTAATGGAATTTGTCTTTGAGGGCGCAATGGCGCTGGCTGGAAAAGGCGGCGCCAACAGGGTGATGGGCATCCTCAAAAAGATTGGCGGTCTATTCATGAAGATTGTCAAAGACCCGATCGGCTTTATCGGTAATTTGGTCAGAGCAGTGCAGGGCGGATTTCAAAAGTTTTCCGGCAACATTATGACGCACCTGCGGGCGGGTCTGGTCGGTTGGTTATTTGGCGCACTCTCAGGCTCTGGATTGCAAATTCCTGCCAAGTTCGACATGAAAGGGATCTTGTCATTAGGGCTACAGGTGATTGGCGCAACCTACCAAAAACTCCGAGCTAAACTGGTGCGCCGACTAGGAGAAAAGAAAGTCTCTCAAGTCGAAAAAGCATTTGCGTTACTCAGAACGATCGTCTCTGGCGGCATCATGGCGGCATGGCAACAGATCGCCCAACATGTTGGAAATATCCAGGAAATGGTGATGGGGGCGATTCGCCAATGGGTGATCACTCAAGTGGTTCGATCGGCAATTATTAAGCTGGTCTCCATGTTCAATCCTGCGGGTGCGGTGGTGCAGGCAGTGATCGCTATCTACAACACGGTGATGTTCTTTGTTGAACGAATGCAGCAAATCATGGAGTTGGCAAACTCGGTGTTTAACTCGGTGAATAAAATTGCCGCAGGGGATGTGGGTGGAGCTAGCAAGTCTGTGGAACAGTCGATGGGGCGATCGCTCCCTGTGATCATCAGTTTCCTAGCCCGATTAATGGGTCTGGGCGGGATCTCTAAGAAGATTCGAGACATTATCAAGCGGGTGCAGAGACCGATCGATCGGGCGTTCGATCGGATTGTTGGGATGGTGATGAAGTTTGCGAAGAAGCTATCTGATAGAGATAAGAATGGTAAGAGTAATGACCGTACAGAATCACAAAAAGAAGAGATTTACAAAGGGCATTAGAAGATGCAGAAAAGAAATTGAAGGAGCCTAATACAACTATTCGACAAATTAAAAGGTCACTTCCTCAAATAAAGTCACGTTTCAATTTGAAAAAAATTGACTTAATTAACAATGGCAGAGGAAAAGATAAAGAGAACTACTATATTAAGGCAGAAATCAATCCTGTAGACAGGACAGAAGTTATACCAATAATGACTAAAATGCAGGAAGTCAAAGTTGTGTTCGATGTTCCTTCAAAGTTTAAAATTACAGAATATAGAGGTCAGTTAAGACAGCATGAACGAGGTATTAATGCACTCAAAATGAATGAATGGGCTGCGAAAAGAGCAAGATATGAAGAACTTAGACCAACTTCAACAAAAGGAAGAACCCCTGAAAGCAAAGCTGATCAAGATTTATTTCGAGAAATAATCAAAAATAGAATTATTGAGCAAATAGTAAAGAATTCTATAAAAGCTGGAAAATCCCTTGAGGAAGCACGTAAGGGTGCTGAAGCTTCTGCTGAAAAATGGATGAAAAAGCGTGTTGCTCTTCATGGACCTGATCAGATTGCTGGTGGAGGTAGGGCGATCAATGATACTACTCCAGCAAAAGATATAGGATCTTTTTCTGAACTTAGAACAAAAACTGGGTTAACTGGTATGGGCAACAATCGAATTAACTTCTCCATTGGTCCAAAGTGGAAAAAACATGTTGAGGCAATTGATAATGAAGTTAACAGCAGCAAGTATACTTCAGAAATGAAAAAGGAATTTAATATGAATGTGAGTATCAAGGTACAACAAGCTAATTAGCTGTACGTTGAGTTAAACCTCGTGAAACCCAGCATTTGATACCAATAAAAGGGCACTCCTAAACCGGTCATGATCTGTTGGGTTGAGTTTAACGAAATCCAATCTACATTTTTAATTGTGTGAACTTGTAGAGCGCGATCGCTACTGCTCCTTGTAGAAACTACCTTCAAGCACCCTGACTATCTTGTGTGTTTTCTACCAACCAAGTCTCCAAATCGTCCAACGTCGAGAAATCCAATAATACCTCCCCCAAGTTTTCTAATAGAGGCAGAGACAAACTGACAATTTGTAATCGAACTTCCTCCGACAACTCTTGCCTCAACCGTCGTGTCAGTTGCCTCAATACCAACTCGGATTTTCCTTCCTGGTAAACTCTGGTTTCCTACAGTCGAATGTCCATCAAGATTGCTCACTGATCGGGTGATTTTGCAACCATGCCTCTAAGTCCGCTTGTTGCTCAAAATTTAACAACGCCATACTCAATTCCTTTAGCAAAGGTAAAGACAGAACCATAACCTGTGTTCGTAACGCCTCAGACAGTTCTTGCCCTAATCGCACAGACAATTGACCCAGTACTAAATCGATCGCCTCCTCCTGCCGTCCCTCCTCCTTAGCCTCCTGGTAGACCCTAGTTTCCTGCAACCGAACATCTAGCATTGCCTCAACCTCCGCTCGACTTAATTGCGTGAACCTATTCAACATAATTGTCGTCACTAACTCTATTATGGAACCACTTGCCTCTGAAGTCGCCTCCTGTCGTGCTCGTGCCAGCAAAAAATTTGCTTCTGCCGCTGCCTGTTCGCTCTGTACCGTCGTCAGTACCATTAGAGCCAGTCCTAATGGCAACTGACGAATGTCTCCCAACTCATTGAGATATACCCGATGCATCTGATCACAATTCAACAGCATTTGGTAAGGTACAGTTTCACTTTGCTCTAGATTGCCAGAGGGATAGATCACAACTGCCTGCCAGTTCGAGTAGAGACTGCGATTTTGGTAGAAGTACAAGAACAACTCACTGAACAACCGTTCGTAGAGCTGTTTATCTTTCTGAAACTGCACTTCACAGAAATAGATCACTCCCGAACCGTCAGTTTCTGGTGGGAAAAACACTCCATCAATTTCAAATTTTGGTTCCTTCACTGCTACTGAATCAAACCGATAACTGGCTGCATTATCAGGTTGATCCTCAAGCAGGTCGAACAGCAAACCAGGTGACTGCTGAAACAATTGATAGAAAATCGAATCTCGTTTCATGAACCGATATGTCAGGTAGTAATTCAATTGTACTGGTTGACGATCGCAAACTCAATACAACCGACTACAGCCAATTGAAAGGAAGCACTGATATGAACTTAAATGAACTCACCCAAAGTATTTCCGATGTGCTGACCCAGGAGCTATCACCTGACAAGCAGATGTTTGACCAACTGGTAAACTTCTTCACCAGTGATGACTGGTCATTTACTCGTTTACAAGGTGAACCAATTCTCTACACCGCCATCAAAGGCAACAACGGCGAATGGAATTGTTACGCGCAAATTCGAGCCGATCGATCGCAATTTATCTTCTATTCCATTTGTCCAATTAGCGCTCCAGAAGACAGCCGATCGCCCATCGCCGAATTCCTCACCCGCGCCAACTCTGGCATCATACTCGGCAACTTTGAACTCGACTTTGAAGACGGTGAGATTCGCTATAAAACCAGCATTGATGTCACCGATGACTTCCTCAGCCAAGCCCTAATCAAACAACTCGTCTACGCCAACGTCAGCATGATGGATGAATATTTACCAGGGATTCAAGCAGTGATTGCGGGAGAAGCAACGCCCCTGGAAGCCATTCAAGCGATCGAACATCCCCCGACTAAACCTGCCGAAGCGATCGCCCCACCTTCCCCCGACCAACCCATCCAACCCGTTCCTGCATAATCCCACAGAACCACCCGTTTATTGAGTTAACAACCCGATTTGCAGCCCTGCGCTCGCCCCCCCATCCACTCAATTCAGGAGTTCTCACCATGCGCTTGTTGTACCGAGGGATTGCCTATGAATCTTCATCGCCCTCTTGTCATCCTGAGGCGGTCACCCTAGCTAGGGAAACGACCGTGCCGCAGTCGTTCCTCTGCCTGAAGTACCGGGGCGTTGCCCATTTGCGCTTTCATTATGCTTGTGCGATCGAGCCATCCAATTTCTGAACACCTACTCAGTTTTCTGCCATGCCCAATTCCATCAACAATGCTCCACCCGATTTGATTGGCTCTGGCTTTGCCTCCCCCCTGCAAATTAATGTCCAGGGCGGCATCCAACTGAGTTCCCAAGCCCCCAACATCGAAGAATCGATCTACATTATTTTGCGGACTGGCTTGGGTGAGCGCGTCTATCGTCCTGGCTTTGGTTCTCGCCTTTCAGAATTGGTTCACGAGCCGTTGAATGTGCAAACCTTGCTGCAAATTCGGCTTTATGTCGAAGAAGCGATCGAACGGTGGGAGCCACGCATTACCCTCAAGGGCGTTTATACCGAACCCGACCCGATTCGCGGCAACGTTAACATCACCATCTCCTACCAACCCAAAAATAGCCACGACAGCCGCAGCTTCGTCTATCCCTTCTACCTAGCGTCGTCCCAGGAGACATCATGACGTTTAATTTTTTACCCGAATTGCCCAAGCCCAATTTGGACGATCGCAAATTCAATGATTTGGTGGAAGAATGTCTGTTGCGCATTCCCCGCTATTGCCCTGAGTGGACCAATCACAACCCCAGCGATCCGGGGGTGACATTGATTGAACTGTTTGCCTGGCTGACTGACCAGATGTTATTTCGGTTTAATCAGGTGCCCTACCGCAACTACATCGTGTTTTTGGAAATGTTGGGAATTCGGCTGCAACCCCCCGCCCCGGCTCAGACTGCCCTCACTTTCTATCTCACCAAAGCCCAGCCGGATGGGGTAAAAATTCCCTACAGCACTGAAGTGGCGACTTTGCGGACGGAAAATGAACCTGCGATTCTCTTTAGCACCGATCGCGAATTGGTGATTGGTATGCCCCAGATTAGGCACTTACTCACTGCTGATACCACCGAACTCCATCCCCAGCAGTGGCGCGATCGCACTCCCCTAAGCCAGCAGTGGAGCGCCTTTGAGGAAACGCTCTTGTTTGAGCAGTCGATGCCTGGAAATTGTTTTTATCTAGTGCTAGACACGCCCGATCCGTCCCAGGACAACTCGATTCAAGGCAATGTGTTGGCGCTCAACGTCAAAGGAGCTGCCGCTCGCACCACAGGGATCAATCCTGATGACCCACCTCGGCGCTGGGAAGCGTGGAACGGACACACTTGGGAGCCGATCTTGCGCGTCGAGGCAGACGATAGGACGCGGGGGTTTAGCTTTAGCGAATTTACCCAGGCTGCCTTCCAGTCCGTGCAGGAGGGAGCAGATGTGATTTTGCATCTACCGCAGCGGTTGCCCAAATCTGAATTTAACGCGATTAGTGGCTACTGGATTCGCTGCACCTACTTGCCAACTAGGGACCTGCAACCCAGCTACAGCGGCTCCCCAGCGATTATTGGACTGGCGGTGCGATCGATCGGGGCACTGTGGAGGCTAGTCAGTGCGTGCGGATTGAGCGGGAGCTAGTGGGGGTGAGCAATGGTAAGCCCGGACAGACGTTTGAGTTGCAGGGCAAACCTGTGCTGGAGCGGCAGGGCGATCGGGATGAGGGGATTGAATTGGTGCTGCCGACGGGGGAAGTGCAGCGGTGGACAGAGGTGCTGGATTTTGCTGATTCTGGAGCTGAAGATGCCCACTACACGATCGATTCCCTCACTGGCACGGTGCAATTTGGTCCCTTGATTCGAGAACCCGCCCAACTCCGTCAGAAAACCCAACAGCGATCGATGCAGCAGGCATTTCGCGCTGCGGTTGCCCCAGGTGCGATTGCCCAAGGACTGGTCCAGCGCCACCCATTGGAAACCCAGACTACGCTGCCACGGGAGTCGATCAGTGAATTGCTGGAACGGCAGTATGGCAAAGTTCCACCCTTGGGTGCGGCGGTTTACATGGTGGCATATCGCACGGGCGGTGGCAGTCAGGGCAACGTACGGGCGGAAAAGCTGACGGTGCTGAAGTCTGCGATTCCCTATGTCAAGAGTGTCACCAACTATGGAGCCGCGATCGGCGGCGTGGATGCCGAGTCCCTGGATGAAGCCGTGTTGCGCGTCCCCCACCTGCTTCGCACCCGTGAGTCTGCGGTGATTCCCGCTGATTTTGAAACCGTGGCGCGTCAGGCATCGCGATCGGTTGCCCGTGCCCACTGCCTCAGCGCCGCCCAAACCACTGCCGGAATTGTTCGGTTGCTGATTGTGCCCCAGGTGCCGATCGAGCAACTCGACTGGCAGGTTGGACTTTCGCCCGATCGCTTTGCCCTAGATGGGGCGTTGCAATCCGATATTTTGACCTACATGGGCGATCGCAAGCCCTTGGGGGTGCAGGTTAAACTCCAAGAGCCGGAGTATGTGGGTGTCAGCGTCCGGCTCAAACTGCTCCTCGATTCCAGCCATCAAAATCCTGCTGCCCAAACTGCCTGCGATCGCAACTGCTGTCTGCCCTCTATCGCTTCCTCAATCCCTTGACTGGAGGAGTAGACGGGGCGGGTTGGGCGCTAGGGCGTCCGCTGTACTCCACCGATATTGTTGGCTTGTGTCAGGCGATCGCCCTCCCCGGTGTGCGGCACCTCGGACTGGTGGAGCTATTTGAACTGCGCCTCTATGGGCAGGAGTGGTTTCGTTCCTCCCTCCCAGAACCCGTGGTTGATCCGGGCGCACTGGGGCTGATTTGTTCCTGGCACGATGCGGAATTGCGATCGGGTCATCTGATTGAATTTGTTGATTAACCCACCCCTTAAAACAATGCCAACCCCCTCAGCCCCCCTGTCGCTCCACCTTGCCTCCACCCACCTCCCGGAGGCGGTTGCTGTCACGTTAACCCTCGCTCCCACGGGCGATCGGGCGACTAATCAGCTACTGTTGCATCCCGGTAAGCGGGGTGAAATCGCGGTTCACTTAGAAAACCATAGCGACCATCCCCTGCATTGGCAGCTAGAGGTGAAGGGGGATTTCCGGGTGACTGGTGTGACTGGCAGACTGAGCAGCCCCTATTGCGGGCTGGAGACACGCTCGATCGGGCAGTGGGGTTTGATGTGCCCGCTGATTTTTTGAGGAGCCGCTGGCGTTGACGGGCGATCGTCCCCACCTATCACTCGACTATTCGATCGAAGTATTGGTCTATGGGCAACGTTATGCAGAGTCTGAAGGAGTAGCGTTCCCGCGCCAATTGGTGGGCTACCAGGTGTTTACGCTGCACCTGCGCCCCCCCACACCCTATTTAAATTTTTTGCCTGCGCTCTACCGAGAAGTGGATTTTGTCGGTCGATTCCTTGCGATTATTGAGCAAGCGTTTGATCCGGTTGTGCAAACCATGGACGGGTTGGGGGCATACCTCGACCCCCTGACTGCCCCAGAAGCGTTGTTGCCATTTCTTGCCCATTGGGTGGGGTGGACGATCGATCCCCGCTGGAGCAATCGGCAGCAGCGACGATTGATCCGCAATGCGGTGACACTCTACCGCTGGCACGGCACTCGGCGGGGGTTACGGGTTTACCTACACCTCTACACCGGGCTACCGCTGGATGACCATCTGCCAGAAGAGACGGCACACATCCGCATTGAGGAGGTATTTAGCCACGGATTTGTTTTGGGAAGCACAACGATCGGGCAGGATGCGATGTTGGGCGGGGGCTGTCCCTACCATTTCACGGTGACATTACGCTGCGATCGCCCGGAGCAAGCAGAATCTATTGACGAAGCCCTTGTTCGCCACGTGATCGAACAACAGAAGCCTGCTTTTTGTACCTATGACTTGGTTATTTGCTGATTTTTTAACGAGCGCTTCATCTGCTCTTGGTCAAACCTTGACCAAACAACCGTAGACTAACTACTGTGATTTATCCGTAATTTCCACAGCTTCTAAGTAGTACCAACGGCGACGGCTTAAATTTTGCTAATGCATTAAATTGCTGCTTCAACCCCCACTGGGTGATGCAAGGCACTTTTCAGAGGATCACACCCCGGCGTTATTCAGTGACCTACTAGAGTTGCTCCCGATCCGCATGAATCACGGCATTAAGGCTTTGGTGAATGGGTTGCTCGGTTTTGTATAACCCCCAGCTAGGAGCGATCGTCGGTTGTTTAACCGGATTGATACCGTGCTGGTCAGGGCTGTGCTGAGGCTGGTGGAGCGGTATAAAGCCTAACGTCAAATTACTCACTCATCCTTCATAACCCATGACTAACTCTATTGAACTTAACCTGATTGGTCGTTACACCACTGGGGTGTTTGACGAAGGAGCCGCTGAAATTTCTGCCTACGATGCAGAGTCTCAGCGGTTATTTGTGGTCAATGCCAATGCGGCGACGATCGATATTCTTGACCTGAGTGATCCCACCACCCCGACCCTAATCGCGGAGATTGATGCCACGGTCTATGGTGCTGCTGCCAATAGTGTGGCGGTCAACAGTGGAGTGGTAGCGGTGGCGATCGAAAGTGAAACGGCACAAGATCCAGGCGTGGTAGTCTTCCTAGACACCGATGGCGGGTTGTTGAATACGGTTCCCGTGGGTGCCCTGCCGGATATGGTAACGTTCACCCCCGATGGGCAGAAAGTGTTGGTTGCCAATGAGGGCGAACCCAACGACGACTACACCGTTGACCCCGAAGGATCGGTCAGCATTATTGACCTGAGCAATGGCGTTGCCAATGCCTCCGTGATCACCGCTGGGTTGACTCAATTTAATTCTGAGATTGATCAACTGCGAGATGCTGGCGTGCGGATTTTTGGTCCCAATGCCACGGTGGCTCAAGATTTGGAGCCAGAATATATTGCGATCTCCAGTGATTCCACCAAGGCATGGGTGAGCCTGCAAGAAGCCAATGCCTTTGGCATTTTAGATATCCCAACGGGCGAGTTTACCGCGATCGTACCGCTGGGTTTTAAGGATCAAAACGTTGCTCCTAATGGCTTAGATGCCAGCAACGACGATGATGCCATCAATATTGCCAACTATCCGGTGTTAGGACTGTATCAACCGGATGCGATCGCCACCTTTGAGATCGAGGGCACGACCTATATCATCTCTGCCAACGAGGGCGACTCGCGGGACTACGACGGGTTTAGCGAAGAAGAACGAATTGCCGATTTAACCCTTGATCCAACCGCGTTTCCCAATGCGGCAGAGTTGCAGCAAGACGAGGTATTAGGACGATTGTTAGTCACCACTGCCAATGGTGATACGGATGGCGATGGCGATTTTGACCAGCTTTACAGTTTTGGCGGTCGCTCCTTCTCGATCTGGGATACCGAAGGAAATTTGCTGTTTGATAGTGGCAGTGAGTTGGAGCGGATCACAGCGGAACTGTTTCCGGAGCAATTTAACTCCACCAACAGCGAAAATGACTCCTTTGATAATCGCAGTGACGACAAGGGCCCCGAACCTGAAGGCGTCACCGTCGGCAAGATTGGCGATCGCACCTACGCCTTTATTGGCTTAGAGCGCATCGGCGGCGTCATGGTATATGACATCACCGCACCCACCAGCCCCAGTTTTGTGCAATACATCAACGATCGCGATTTTAGTGTGACGTTTGCTGTGGATGAGGAAGGAGAACCCGACCCCACGCCTGAGCAGGTGATCGCTGTGGGAGACTTAGGACCGGAAGGATTGACCTTCATCGCCGCTGCCGATAGCCCCAACGGACAATCCCTGTTGGTAGTCACCAACGAAGTCAGCGGTAGCACAACGGTGTATGAAGTTACCCGCACCGCTGCAATCTACACCATTCAAGGAGAAGGACACACCTCCGCTTTGGTGGGCGAAACGGTGGTTACGACGGGCATTGTCACAGCGGTGGATACCAATGGTTTCTACCTGCAAGATTCCACAGGAGACGGCGACATTGCCACCTCCGATGGCATTTTTGTATTTACAGGCAGTGCGCCTGCGGTGGCAGTGGGCGACGAGGCACAAGTCTCTGGAACCGTGTCGGAATTCACTCCCGGTGGAGCCGCCACTCGCAACCTCTCCATTACCCAATTGGGCGGTGGGGTAGAAGTGGAGGTGCTGTCAAGGGGCAATGCCTTGCCTGCGGCGGTGATTTTGGGGGAAAGTGGTCGGACGCCGCCCACGGAATTGATCAGTGATGATGCGTTTACCAATGCCACGGGTAGCCCATTTGAACCGGAAACCGAAGGGCTGGATTTTTATGAGAGCCTAGAGGGAATGCGGGTGACGGTGGAAGAGGCGATCGCCATTAGCCCCACCAATCGCTTTGGCGAGATTTTTACTCTGGCAAACAATGGGGAGACTGCCACGGGCGTGAGCGATCGCGGCACCATCAACATTAGCCCGGATGATTTCAACCCAGAGCGGATTCAGCTCCAATATGACCGGGGGATTTTGCCCAGCTTTACCCTGCCTTCTGTGGATGTCGGCGCTCAATTAGGAGATGTCACCGGGGTTGTGGGCTACAATTTCGGCAACTTTGAAGTCAACATCACCGAAGCCTTTACGGCTACCGCATCGACGCTGGAAGCGGAAGTGAGCCAGTTGGCTGGAACCGCCGATCGCCTCACGGTCGCCACCTACAACGTTCTCAACCTCGATCCCAAGGTGGAGGATGTGGCGCTGGTGAACAATAACAGCTCCGGGGAGATCGATGATGATTTGGGGGACGGTCAATTTGATGCGATCGCGCCCACATTGTCACAAACCTCAACACCCCAGACATTATTGCTTTGCAGGAAGTGCAGGACAACAACGGGGCGGAAATCACCGAGATCACCGCTGCCGATGAAACCCTGCAATTGTTGGTGGACACGATTGCTGAACTCAGCGGTATCGAATACGAATTCATCGACAATCCCTTTATCGGCAACGAAACCAGCGGTGGACAACCGGGCGGCAACATTCGCAATGCTTTCCTATACAACCCAGAGCGCGTCAGCGTTGTAGACGGTTCCCTCAGCACGTTGCTCGACCCGCTTGATCAGCAGACCAATCCCGCCAACCCCTTCTATGAAACCCGTCCACCCCTAGTGGCGACGTTTGAGTTTGGCGGAGAGGAAATCACCTTGGTCAACAACCACTTCAGTTCTAAGGGAGGTAGTGCGCCGCTATTTGGACAAGTGCAACCCTCGGTGGAATTGCAAAACGACCCGACCGTCAATGGCGGAGTGGATCAGCGTCTTGCCCAAGCTCAAGTGGTGAAGGCATTTGTAGACGATCGCCTCGCTGCCGACAGCAACGCCAAGATCGTAGTATTGGGCGATTTGAATGAATTTGAATTCATCTCCCGATCGAAACCCTGGAGCAAAGTCTGGTCAATTTGACAGAAACCTTGCCCGAAAACGAGCGCTATTCCTTCATCTTTGATGGCAACTCGCAATCGTTGGATCACATTCTGGTCAGCGGTGCGCTGGCGGCGGATGCGGAGTTTGATGCCGTCCGGGTCAACAGCGAGTTTGCCGACCAAGCCAGCGACCACGATCCGCTGTTGGTCAGCCTGTCCCTGGATGATACGGATGTAGTCTCAGGCACCGCCGCCGATGACCAACTGGTGGGCACCGATGCCGACGAAACCTTCATCGCCCTGGGTGGCAATGACTTAGTGGCAGGGGAACTGGGTGATGATGTGATTTACGGCAACGCCGACAACGACGTGCTGCGGGGCGATGGCAACGATCGCTCGGCGGGTGGCAGCGATGGTGGTGACGATATCATCTATGGCGGCGCAGGCAACGATCGCATTGGTGGCAAAGCAGGCAACGACCAACTCTGGGGTGAGGCAGGCGACGATGCCATCTGGGGCGATCAGGGCGATGACCTAATCTACGGTGGCGCAGGCAATGATATCTTAAATGGCGGTCCGGGTTCCGACACCTTTGTGATTGCCCTTGACGATGGCACCGACATTATCCGAGACTTTAAGGTCGGGACGGACTTGATTGGTCTTTTAGATGGACTGGAATTGAGCCAGTTGTCGATCGCCCAAACTGGAGCCAGCACCACCATCAGTGCGGATAGCCAGGTGCTAGCCGTGTTGCGCCGAGTCCAGGCGAATACGTTGACCGATTCCTCCTTTGCACCGGTGGTGCTTGGCTAATATCCATCGGGACAACCATCGGGACAACTTCCGTTTAAAGCAATTATGAAGCAGGGTAGCTCTGTCAACACAGGGCTACTTTTTTTTGGGAACCTACCCACAAGAGCTTTAGAAAAATTAAACCTTCTACGTCTCTAATTACCCGGACAAACCCGTAATACCACGTAGACAGTTCTATCGCTCTGCCAGGAAGAATACAGATGCCCCCCATTGCCCTATCTCCCCTCCAGCCAGTTTCCTCAAACATTGGCGACCTATTCCAAAATTTCTTAAGTAACTTTGCGAACTCTGAAGATTTTCTCGAAAAAAGTACTCTTGCCTTTGGCGATCGCTTCAACGCCGCCCAACTGACGACCCTGCAACAGCAATGGGCAGGGGGCGATTTCTCGAACATGCCCACGATCGAAGTGCGGGAGATGGCGCAGATCAACCAGGCAAAAGCCGCCTATGCTGCTTCCCTAGACACGATCGTTTTGTCTGAGGAATTCCTGGCTGCCCATCAGGACAATCCAGTGGCGATCGCCACTGTGCTGCTGGAGGAGTTTGGCCACGCGATCGATGCTCGGATTAACAGCACTGATGCCCTGGGGGATGAGGGAGCGATCTTTGCCAGAGTGGTGCAGGGGGCGATCGATGCGGCGACCTTGAGGGAACTTTGGGCGGAGACCGATCAGGCGATCGGGGGTGATTTGATGGGGAAAGGGTGGGCGATCGAGCAGGCAGGCTTGGATGGAGCCGATTTGCAGGTTGTGGTGGATGGCTTGTTCAACTGGTTGGGCACGCTCAGCAACGGGTTGAATGCGACTGGTGGTTTGACGGGCAAGTTGAGCAGTCTGCCATTTTTAGGAGATTTGGCAAATAAAGCCAACGAAGTCACCAATTTTATTAATCAACTCCGGCAAGAGGTCAACGCTGCCTTGAGTGCAGCAGAATCGTCGATCACAGGGTCGCTCAGCAATGCGGCAACGGTGATTGACACAACGATTTCAAATGCACTGGGGTTGGATGCCAACGATCTAACGTTCAATCCCATTCCCAACGATAATTCGTCGGTGACGTTTAAGTTAAATTTGCAGGATCGATCGATTCTCAACAAATCCGTCAATTTTGATGCCAATCTGGGTCTGCCAGGATTGGGGTTGAACGTGACGGATGGTGGGTTTAATGTTGATCTAAATTATGATCTCAATGCCACGTTTGGTGTGAATGGGGGTGGATTCTTTTCTAGTACAAACAACTTCGATGTGCAACTAGAAGCGACGTTGCCGGAGAGTCTAAACGTTACGGCTGAGTTGGGTTTCCTCCAGTTTGATTTAACGGAAGGGGTTGATACGGATCTCACCGATACAAACACAGCCAAGGATAAATTTACCAGTTTTAATGTTGATTTTGATTTGAATCCCACGACGTATCAAGCCACGTTGAGTGGAGGGGCAGATGTTAACCTAAATTTGCGATCGAAGTTAGATCTATCAGCCCTAGGGGGAAGTCCGTCGTTCTTCCCATCCCTGGGTGTGGATATGAATCTTGCGTGGGATTTTTCAGGTACAGAGTTTGGTGATCCCAATCTTTCTTTTAACAACCTTGCCGTCTATCTCGGTACGTTTATTAGTGATTTTGCGGGTCCTGTACTCAAGCAAGTCCAGAGTGTTACGGGTCCGATTAGCGAAGTCACCGCACCGTTAAAAAAACCTGTTCCGCTGCTAGGAGATGTGGGGTTAAATCTGGATCAGAACGGCGATGGTGTTGCCAATTCATTGCTAGATATTGGGCTTTGGGCGGCGAATAACGTGCCTGGAAATGCTCCGGCATTGGTGGAGCGGTTGGGGACGGCGGTGAAGTTGATCAATGCGATCGATCAAATTGCCACGTTGGCAAATTCGATTCCTACGGATGTGCCTGATATTGCCATCCCCTTGGGTGGGTTTGATTTTGGTGCGTTGAATGTTGCCAGTCCAGGCAATCTCAAAGATCGACCCAGTATTAAATCTGCGATCAATAGCAACAATTTGAAGTTTTCGCTCGATCAAATTGGCGACAAAATCAAAGGCACAAACGCCACCGGATCGAAGGAATTTGTGAAGAAATTAGGCGCGATCGATGGCGAGGGCGGGGGATTTAAGTTCCCCTTTCTCACCAGTCCTTCCGAGGCGATCAAACTGATCCTGGGATTTGATGATGTCACCCTGTTTCAGTACGATGCGCCAGTGGTTGGCTTTGATTTCACCTATCGGCAATTCTTCCCGATTTTGGGACCGCTGGGTGCGGAGTTGACGGGGAATGTGGGTGCACGGATCGATGTTGGGTTTGGCTATGACACGAAGGGATTAGTCGAATTCCTCGACAACGGCTATGACCCAGTTGATCTGGTCAAAGGGTTCTACATCCGTGATGAAAAGAACGGTGTGGATATTCCGGAGGCAACCTTGAGTGCGTCGATCAAGGGGGGAGTCAGCCTCGACATTGCCGTTGCCTCTGCCGGAGCGGGGGGCGGCATCTACGCGGATCTATTCCTCAATCTGCATGACTACCCAGAGTTGGATGGCACGTTTGATGGCAAGATTCGCTTCCAGGAAATCGCCGACCACGTTAATCCCTTTGATCCGAAAACCTATCTGTGTCTGTTCGATTTCAGCGGTCAACTCAGCGCTGGGCTGTATGCCTACTTCCAAGTCGGGTGGCCCCCCTTCGGCTACCGCAAGGATTGGGAAAGTCCCCGTCAAGTACTGGCTTCCTTTACGATCGAAGCCGATTGCAATGCCAACACCCGCCCTGTGCTTGCCGAAGAGATCGGCGGCAGTTGGCAACTGAAAATCGGACCCAATGCTGATGATTGGAAGCAGTTTAGGAGCGATCTTGACGCCGCATCCTTGATTAACGAAGCCTTCGTGGTGCGACAAATCGACGGCGGCATTCGCGTGGCAGCCTTTGGGTTCACCCAGGAATACTTGGGCAATGCCCCCACAATTCAGGCAAATGGCGGCGATGGCAACGACTTCATCGATCTGAAAAATGCTGGCACGTTAAACGGAGTGCTGGATGGGGGCACTGGTGACGATCGACTATTTGGTACGGCGAACGACGATATCCTGCGCGGCAACGATGGGGTCGATCAGCTTTATGGTGGGGCTGGCATGGATACGCTGGAAGGTGGCAACCAGAACGATTTACTGGTTGGTGGTGAGGGAGCCGATCGATTGGATGGCGGAGACGGGTTTGACACCGCCAGCTACGACGACTCCACCAGCGGTCTCACCATTGATCTAGCCAACATGGCGGCTTCGACTGGAGCGGCACAGGGAGATACCCTAAGCAACATCGAGCAAGTCGAAGGCTCACCCAATGACGACACTATCTATGGCACTAGTGGCAACGACGTCATCGGCGGTGGGTTAGAGCGCACCAATGTTGCCAACAACGGCAACGATCAGTTGTTTGGTCGCGAGGGCAGTGATTATCTGATTGGCGGGAAGGGGGCGATCGCCTCGATGGTGGCACGGGCAGCGACACGGCATCCTACATTAGTGCTGCGGCTGGGTTGACTGTAAATCTGCAAACCCCCAATCAAAACACAGGCGATGCGGCTGGGGACTTGTATATCTCGATCGAGAACCTCGTGGGTTCTGCCTACAATGACATCCTCATCGGCGATGCAGGGGATAACGTCATCGGTGGCGCTACGGGCAGCAACCAGATCAACGGGGGCGCAGGCAGCGACACGGTTTCCTACTACAGCTACTACAGCTATAACTTTGTCACCAATGCGATCGGCACAGTTGGGGTAATGGTGAATTTGACAACGGGCATTGCCACCGCAGGCAGCGATGCCGACGATCCTAATCAACTGAATCGGATCGATGACACCCTAGCGAATATTGAGAACGTCGAGGGTTCCAACTTCATCGACACCCTGATAGGCAACGATCAAGACAACGTGTTGGCAGGACTCGACAAGGGCGATCTGATCAACGGCGGTGCTGGCAACGATACGGCATCCTACCGCTACTCCGAAGCCGCTGTAACCGTGAACCTCGCCACCGGAGAAACCACTGGAGGACACGCCACGGGGGACACGCTGATTAGTATCGAGAATTTGGAGGGGTCGGGGAATAGCGATCGCCTCACGGGCAACATCGGCAACAACGTCCTCACCGGAGGCGCAGGAGCCGACGAACTGGATGGGGGAGCGGGAACGGATATGGCATCCTATCGCCGATCGAGCGTCGGCGTTACCGTCAATCTAAGTTTGATCACCCAGGTCTCCGCAGGCGATGCCAATGGCGATGTCCTCAAGAATATTGAAAACCTGGAAGGTTCACTGCTGGACGACACGCTAACTGGTAACAGTGCCAACAACTTGTTCGTTGGGCTAGAAGGGAACGATACCCTCAACGGCAATGGCGGAGCCGATACCCTCTTAGGCAATGGCGGACTGGACACGCTAAATGGTGGTGGGGACAACGATCTGCTAGATGGGGGAGCCGATAACGATGCCTTAAATGGTGAGGCAGGCGATGACTTCCTGGTTGGTGGGGCAGGGGCGGATGCCCTCAATGGCGGAGGGGGATTAGATACGGCATCCTACTTTGCCTCCACTATGGGAGTAACGGTGAGTTTGGCAACGGGCACGGGTGCAGGCGGAGAGGCAGAGGGCGACACGTTGGCGCTGGGCACGATCGAAAACCTGGAAGGCTCCGAGTTCGCCGATACGCTCACAGGGGATGAATTTAACAACGGTATTAGCGGCTTGGGAGGAAACGATGCGATCGCCGGACTGGGCGGCAACGACTTCCTCAGTGGCGGGGACGGCAATGACGCGATCGAAGGTGGCACGGGGGATGATCTGATGGATGGCGGCACCGACAACGCTGCGGACATTCTTTTAGGTGACAACGGTGTTGTGGTTCGTGCCGACGGGTCTGCCCAAGCCAACGACATCTTTTCCACCAATCCTGATCTGGGTGGTCGAGATAATAGTTGTGGGCGGCGGCGGCAACGATACCCTGATCGGCGGCTCTGGTGGCAACGATACCACTGGAGTTGGGGGCGACCTGTTGTTAGGAAACACGGGCGATGACATCATCCTGGGAGACGGCGGCTACATCACCCGCAACCCCGCTGATGTGATTGAAAAATCGAAACCCTGTTCCCCGACAAAGGCGGCGATGACACGATCGATGGCGGCATTGGCACCACGATCGCTCTAGCGGCTTCGGCACGATAGCATCACTGCCGACAGTGGCAATGACCTGTTGCTGGTGATAACGGGATTATTGACTACAGCTTAGATGGAAATCTTGCCACCCTTGATCTCGTCCAATCCACCAAGGCGTTGGGCGGCAAGGACACGATCA
>JAAUSV010000440.1 GCA_012032525.1 Leptolyngbyaceae cyanobacterium SL_7_1 | reverse complement strand
CGACGCTTGGTTTTGGTGCCAACTTTTGCAGTCTTTGCAGTCTCCTGTTCTTCTTCCTCTTCCTCCCAGCCTTTGCCCCGCTTCGCCAACTTGGGTGGAGTGGGACGGCGTAGCTCCAACTCCCCATCTAACAGAATAGATTTGTCTACATCTGCCCGCGGTGTTCCATCGCCAGCATCGCCCTCAGTCCGTCCCGCAGTGCCTTGGGATGGGCGAGTTGGTTTGCTGCGCAACTCGATTGAGGGTTTAGGTTTGAGTAATGGGGCTTCCCCAGTCTCTACTTTGACTCGCTTCGTCAGACCTGAGCTACCCGCTTCAGCATTCCGCTCTGGAGGAGCAATGCGAGCGACAATCTCAGTGGATTGCCCTTCGGTTTGCGACTTCGCACGTTTGAGGATAGGACGATTGGCTCCTCCACTGGAGGGAGGTGCGGCTCGTTCTGGTCGTGCCGGAGGAGCGCAAGGGTCGCCGCATCTACCTTTGCAGAGGGCTTGACGGGACGTTCAACGATTTGAACGGGTGCTTCGGTTGAGTCGGCGATTGGTTCGGCAACTGGAAGTTCTAGAGGTGACAAGCTTTCTGCCACCGTCGTATCTTCCGCAATGCTCTCTATGACCTCGGCTTCATCGGCGATGTCTGGAGATTGGGGCGGATAGGAAGGGGGTGAAACCCTGGCAACTTCAGGAGAGGCGACGCTGCGTGGTGGGATCGCTTCTACCTCAGGGCGCCTGGGAGGCTCGGTCAACGGTCGATTACGCCGAACTTCTAAAATCTGCTGCTTCTTGATGGGTGGAGGTGATGTCGATTTACGAGGCTGTTGAGAATTGCTGGACTGAGTTGACACGCTTGTCTTACCAGAATAACTAGGCGTATATTTTTCAGCGGCAGAGCGAATCCTAGCCGCCTCTACATCGGAAATAGTACTGCTGTGACTTTTTACTGAAATATTGAGCTGATCGCAGACCGCCAAAATGTCTCTATTGTCCAAATTCAGCTCCCGCGATAACTCGTAAATCCTGACTTTGCCGTTGTTCATCCACTCTTCCCTCGTCATGCCAATGAATTGCTGTTACATAGTGCTTGTCCTGTTGTTTTAACCAGTAGACCAATGAGTTCATCTTGAAAGTAGATAGCGCTTAACCATCATCTAATGGAAATCACTCTATTTATTAAAGTATGAACTGGTTCGTAACTCACCAAATCTGACTGAAGGAACAAGCAGAAATGACAACTTCCGCAAAAAATCACATCAGATTCAGTGAATAGTTGGGTAAGACTACCGGGATAAGGCACATGACCACTTAATTGCTGCGGTTTTTTGGTGAGGTCACGTGTTGGTATTGTAAATCCCCTCAAAATCATAAATTTGGCTTGACTGTGAAAGTAAGCCAATCTGGAAGCACCTTGAGCGTAAAAAATTGTCAATTGTGAGATCGCGTTGGTGAAGATTAAAGGGGGTTTGATGGGTCACAGTGCTGTAAATCTGAGTTGGAAGCCGCAATGTTGTTATAAGGTGTTGAATTCACTATCTCCATCCTATCCGCTTCAGCCAATCGTTGCCACAAGGCTTGATAAATTGATTCTGGAACGGTGGCTTTAAGCGATCGCCCAAGCCGATTTTTCTTGTAAGCAGCTTGTAGGCAAGCCGCAGTCGGGCAGAGATATGCCGATCGCCCCATGCCTTGATCCAATTGTACCGTGTGGGAAGGATAAACCCGGACAATTCGCCAGAATGCAGACTTAGGGGCGATCGATCGACAGACTGTACAGCGGCGTTGATTGGGCTGCATTGCTCCCTCCTAGCGATCGCTGGGACGTTGGATCGCCTCGCTAATTTCAGTGCCAAACCCATCGGCTTCTTCCACTCCATCAGGGGATTCGCCCTCGGTTGGGGAATCAATGGCGTCCGCACCCTCTAGCTCATCGTCTAGTTCGTCCTCTTCCGCGTCATACTCCGCCTCCATGGCTTCGTAAGCCTGACGACGTTCTTCCAAAAGGGCGGCGATCTTCCGATCTTCTGACTCGTAGTCGTACTTGGCGGTGTCTTTAATGTCGATTTTCCAACCTGTGAGCCGAGCGGCTAGGCGGACATTTTGCCCCTCCTTGCCGATCGCCAGACTGAGCTGATCTTCTGGAACCAAGACGTGGGCTTGACGTTCATCAGGATTAACCAGGCGAACCTCATCAATCCGAGCAGGGCTGAGGGCGTTGGCGATGTAAGTTGCCGGATCAGGCGACCAGCGAATCACGTCAATCTTCTCACCCCGCAATTCATTGACAACTACCTGAATCCGCGATCCTCGTGCACCGATACAGGCTCCGACTGGATCGACATCCCGCTCTAGGGTGTCTACAGCGATTTTGGTGCGAGGACCAACCGATCGCGAGGGTGGATTGGCTTCCCGCGCCACTGCCACAATCCGCACAATTTCGTCCTCAATCTCCGGCACTTCGGTGGCAAATAGATCAACGACGAGTCCCGCATCCGATCGAGAAACCAGCAATTGGGGTCCGCGATGCGACCCTTCAGACACTTTCTTCAATAACACTCGAAACGTGGCGTTGGCTCGATAGTTGTCATTGGGCAACTGATCACGCTTGAGCAACTCGGCTTCGACCTCTGGTTGACCAAAGCCACTGCTCACCGCCATAATCACCGACTGGCGCTCAAACCGCAGCACACGGGCTTGGAGCACCGTCCCCTCTAATTCCTGGAACTCTTCTTGGATCAACTTGCGTTGCTGGTCACGCAACTTTTGTGCCAACACCTGTTTTGTTTGGATGGCTGCCATTCGTCCAAAGTCTCCCTGATCGGGGTGACATCTAGCACGACGGTGTCTCCCAACTGAGCTTCGGTTGCCACTTCCTGCACTTCTTGTAGGGCGATTTGGTGATCGGGATCGCTGACTGCCTCCACGATCGTTTTGGTGGCTAGGACACGAAATCCCTCATCCTCGATATCGAGTTCGACTTCAAAGTTGCTGAAATATTCCTCATCAAAGGTCAAGCTATCGGGACGATGGGTCCGCCGATACCGCTCGTAGCCTTTGAGGAGCGCCTCGCGCAATGCGGCTTGTACGGCATGTTTGGGTAAATTGCGCTCACGGCTGATACCGTCGATCATTTCTTGCAGTCCGGGTAGGGTCACCATGGACATAGAGGAAGCCTCCAAAAGTGTTCAGTTTTAAGGATTGGGGATGGAATTGGGGGATTGCAGTCCATGGGGGTAGTCGGGGGTCGTGAGCAGCCCCGGACTACTTTATCCGTGGGTCTCTAGTTGAACCTCATCCACCAACTCACGGGGAATGGCGATCGCTCGTCCCTTGAGGCTCAAATGGATCGCCTTTTCATCACGGCGGATCAGTTGCCCTAACCATCGTTGCTGCCCATTAAAGGGTGCCACTGTTGTCACCGTAACCGGGAACCCTTTGAAGGATGCAAAATCTCGATCGGCAACCAGCAACGTGGAAACACCGGGGCTGGATACCTCCAGTACATAGGCATCAGGGATGATATCCGTCGCATCGAGAGCAGACTCCAACGCCAGGCTCATTCGCTCACAATCATCTAGCCCAGTGTCAGTAGCAGGGTTGCGAATATCAACGCGCAAGACGGGTGGGTATTGGTTGGTATGAAACACTGCCCCCACCAACTCCAGCCCTAGCGTTTCAGCAACAGGGGTTGCCAATTCAAGGATCTGTGGGATCAGAGGATG
>JAAUSV010000439.1 GCA_012032525.1 Leptolyngbyaceae cyanobacterium SL_7_1 | reverse complement strand
GGGAGTCTGCCCCGTTAAGCGTCTCAGGAGAGAGGGTTGGGTGGCAGGACGAGGTGCAGGTTCACTGGAGCTGGCGATCAAGTCACCATTGGCTCGAAGAATAAAAACCTGTCCGGCTTCTCCAATTTCAGTGGTATTTAAGAGGGCCTTGATGTAGTCGATCGAGATATCGACTCCCCAGATTCCCCGTCTGCCTTGGCGATCCTTCATCGCTTGGGTAGCAGAGATAAACAATTCTCGTTGAGGCTGGGCGGAGTGAGCATCATGCCACACCGATCGCTGAAAGGGAATAGTCGTCTCAAATTGCAGGGTCGGTTCTAAAGCGATCGCCTCCTCCGCAGGCAGGGGAATGGAGTTGCCTGCTTGAATTAGCCACGCGCGTGGGGCTTGATCAACCCGATCGCGCTTGAACAGCGTCAAGGCGGTGCGAGAGGCATTCCACCCCAACCAAATATAGGTGGAGTCTTGATTGACAAAATAGAGGGTGGAGACATTTGCAAACTTTTGTAGCTGATTGATCAGATGACTTTCTACAGCCGAGGCGTCGGTGGAATCGAGTAGGTTCAACGTGCTTGCGTCCACATTGACCTGATTGATCATCATGGCTGTGTTGAGATGGTGCTCTAGCTCCTGCTCAATGCGGGCACCAACCTCCGCACTCAAGTCATTTGCCAGTTCCCGCACCGTGGCTTGTCCATAAAGCCATGAAAAATAGGCGGTTACTGCCACCGCTGCCACTGTTTGAAGAATAAATGGAACAACGAGCACAAGGCGCAATGGCACCTTGCGGGATGGCGAAGACCGCTCTGTCATGTTGGAATACTTCTTTGTTTGAGATAAGCAAACACGCTTTTATCGCCGATGTCCGGTGGAATCGGTTGTGTTGCTTTACGGAGGGCAAAAACCAAGAACAGCACTGCCCCTGTACTAATCAACCCACGCTCCCATGCTACGGGCAGTATACCCAAGAGATGCCCCAACAGTAGAACGGGTACTAAGGGAGTTAATACCTTCGTTTCCAAACGATCAAAACAAAATGCTTCTTTGAAAAATACACCCGTTAATGCGGCAAAGGTAAAGCCAATGCCCAAGAGCATCAGGGGATGCTGATAGACGGTCAATGCCAAAGGCTGAGAAGAGCGGAGGGCGATGGCGATCGCCGTTCCCGTGCCCACCAACCAAAACAGTTGGAGCGCTCGGTGCAGCGCCACCAGGTAAATGTGGATAGTGAGCAAGCTGATGCCCAACCCAATGGAAAAACTACCATATAACAGGGAAACCATTGCCAACGTTAGGGGGGACACCCGCCACAGCCCTAGCCCAGTTGCCACTGCAAAACTAAGTGCCGCCACCATCAGCCCTGCTCGGTAAATTACCACTTCGCGGCGATCGACAGGAGTAATGGTAAATTCTCCAAATTGCCCTTGATAGGTTGGAGACATGGATTGGTTAGGCTCAGGATTGGTTGCACTAGTCATATCATTATTTTCCTGGTGGATATCAGAAAGTCAGCCTGGTTTCACAAAGCGACACAATCTACCCAATTCATCAAGCCGAATTCATAGAGGTAACTCTATTGACCCCGGATTGACTACACACTCCGGTGCACGATCACGTCAACTTCCTGTCTCCAGTTTAAATGCAATATCGATTGGGCACTGCCGCCATTAATTGCCACTTCCACCCATCCATGGCTACCGATCAGGGCAAGGGGTGTGCCGATCGCACTGTCGGCATAGCTAGATTGGCTGGGAATCAGCCGATCGCCGATCGCCACCGACCACTCCACTGCCGCTACAGCATGGGCAGGAATGGTGGTCACCGCATTGCCAAAATGGTCGATATATTGCACCATCCCCTTGAGCCGTGTACCGTCCTGGGCGTAGGCAGGCAGGCAGGTGTGGACCAAGGTGGATGGGTCGATCGTCCGTCCCAGTTGGGCAAGGGGAGTGCCGATCGCCAGATGGGCTGCCGCGGGGGCAAAAATATCCCGTCCATGGAACGTGGAGCTGGGGTGGGCAGTGCGCCAGTAGTTAGGGTTAGTCAATTCCACAGCGGTGTGGAGGGGATGATCTGCCAACACTCCACTAAAAACCCCGTTGTCTGGTCCTACGAGCATTCCTTGATCGAGTTGCAAGGCGATCGCTCGTCGGTGACTGCCCACCCCCGGATCAACCACAACCACATGGACTGTTCCCGTTGGAAAATAGGGGTAGGCAGTGGCTAAATTAAATCGGGCTGCCAAGATATCTTGGGGAGGGATTTGATGGGTCAGATCAAGGACTGGTACAGCCGGAGCAATTCCAGCAATCACCCCTTTGATCACCCCCACATAGCTATCGCGTAAGCCAAAATCAGTTAGCAGGGTTATTGGAGGAGGATTCATGTGACCCCATTTCATCTACAAAAACTAGAACAATTCCTCACCCAAATCCAAACCGAAACCTATCCCGAACCTCCCTCGGAATTGCATGACAATATCACGCACCACATGATGGATTATTTCATCAAAAAATGTGCCTTGGTTGCCGGGATGAACGTGTTGGATGTTGGCTGTGGGCAAGGGGTGGCTTTGGCAGCCTTTACGCAACGGGGATTCCATCCGGTTGGAATTACCCTCAATGCCATCGATCGGATTGCTTGCCACCAACAAGGCTACATGGTGCATGAGATGGATCAATCCTTTTTAGAGTTTGACGATCGCACCTTTGATATTGTGTGGTGTCGGCATTGTTTAGAGCACAGTGTGTTTCCCTACTTCACATTGCACGAGATTTTTCGAGTGCTCAAACCCCAAGGTGCGCTCTATATTGAGGTGCCCGCCCCAGATACGAGCAGTCGCCATCAATCGAACCCAAACCACTACAGTGTCATGGGCAAAACCATGTGGGCGGAGTTAATTCATCGAACCGGGTTTGAGTTATTGGATGTGGCGGATATTAATTTTCAAACGATGTTAGGTGCAGATACCTATTGGGCGTTTATTCAACGGAAACCTTGAGCGCTCTATTAACCCCCAGTTCTCCGACTTTTTAGAAAAGCCGGAGAACTGGTTCAATGATTAGAATCGATCGCCCACGGTAATGGTTAACTCGCTACTGTCATCGTCCGTGACGGCAAACTCTAGCCGGCCCAAGCCAAAGGAGGTTTGGGCGTGGAGTCCTAATCCAAAGCCTAAACCAGAACCAGGTTTGTCACGGACTTCTGCGGGTTCACCGATCACCTCGTCTGCGGTGCCAAAGTCGGTGGCATAGTCTACAAACAGGGCTCCTCGGATGGGAATATCTTGCTCGAACAGAGTGAGGGACAAAATGGGGAAGCGATATTCTACGGTTCCCTGGATGAACGCAGTTGCCGTGCTGACGCCGCCTCCGCTAAAGCCCCGGACGGACGATCGCCCCCCAATATTGAAGCCTTCGTAGGGCGGCACATCCCCTAGAATCAATCCACTTTGCACATTGAAAATTAGTGTGCGTGGACCCGGATCAAATCCAAAAAAGTCGATCGGCAGTAACCGAGTGTAGTTGCCGCTGAATCGGGTGAAGATGGCATCGTCTTCCTCCAGGACAAAGCCCTGATCGATACCAAACCCAATGATCGAGCCTTCGGTGGGAAAAATCCGATCGTCGCGGGTGTCTTGACGGGCAAAGAAGTTGAGGGTGACTACATCGTCAATGCCTTCGTCTTCATTGACGACTAACTGATTGCCAAATTCGTCTAACG
>JAAUSV010000438.1 GCA_012032525.1 Leptolyngbyaceae cyanobacterium SL_7_1 | reverse complement strand
CATCGTGCGGCGGCAATACCTTGGGGCGCTCAGCAATGATATTGGGTTTAAGCAACAGGCAGATGGCACGTATTCGGCGATCATCTCCGATTACGATCGCCCCCGCTATTCCCAGGCTTGGGTAAATCAGCTTACCCAGCGCTATGGCTACCGAGTGCTAAAGCAAACGGCTCCTGCCCAGGGATTCACCATTGAAGAGGAGGAAACCCTGGCAGATGGCACGATTCGCCTAGTGGTGGGGCGGTGGGTTTAGAAGCAGGAGGGCGGAAGCAGGAGGGAGAAGTGAGGGGTTAGAGGCGCAGTCCGGTTTCTAGGAGTTTGTGGGTGTAGTTGTCGGGTGCTACATTGACCGATTCGTAGACCAGACGGACTTGTGGGGGGGAGAGCGATCGCTTCAATAGCCGCACATCTGCCAAGTGCCCAAGCAGCCAATAGCGCGGCTGATCAGCCGCTCGACCAAGGTAGAGGGGCAATGAGTTGGTAAGCAAGCCCATGGGATAGCGTAAAAAGAAGGGTTGGGACACCATTGTGCCATCGATATACCAGTGTCCGGTGGCGCTGTTGCGATCGACGGTAATGGTGATGTGATGCCACTGATCATCGTTTAGTTGGCGATCGGGCAGGAGGTAGCGCTCGTAGAGTCCACCATACTCCGGCTTCAAAATGCACGCCAACTTGCCCTCGTAAATCACCACGCACCAACCGCCCGCAAAATCGAGGGGATGTTCTTTACCCAACACCGTCATCACCGGGGGTATGGCAAGGGGCAACCTCAACCAAAAGCAAATGGAAAAATCTCGTCGCCCTAGGTTCAAATCCACCCCATTGTTCACCCGAATATGGCTGGTTTCGCCGTCAAATCGTAGGCTGCGCTGCACCCCCTCGTTAGAGGATTCCAGGGTGGCATAGTGGATTGTGCCAGGGTGTTTGCCGTTGCGGTCACGGGCGATCGAGTCCCCATCATTCAAAGCCCACCAAGCAATCGTATGGGCGTGAGCCAACCCCCCCAAGACCACGCCCGATTGGGGTGGCGGTGTTTGACCACCTAATACAGCATCCTGGGAACGGGGATGGGTCACGGGTTCTTTGTCCTAGGTCGTCGGCTGGGGGAGGTGGAACCGTGATGCCCCAACCGTTTGATTACCAGTTTAAGCGTTGGCGGGAACGAGGTCGGGGTGGAGGGTGAGGATATCGACGCCTGCTTCAGTGATGGCGATCGTGTGTTCCACCTGGGCGGAGAGTTTGCCATCCTTAGTCACGGCTGTCCACTTGTCGGAAAGAATTTCTACCTCCCAGGTGCCCTCGTTGATCATTGGTTCGATGGTAAATACCATGCCGGGACGTAGCTTTTTACCCTTGCCGCGAGTGCCGTAGTGGGGCACTTGGGGCGCGGTGTGAAAAATCCGACTCACCCCGTGTCCAACAAAATCTCGCACAACTGAAAATCCACTTGCCTCGGCGCATTCTTGGATGGCAGCGCCAATGTCGCCAATTCTACCGCCCGGTGTGGCAGCGGCAATGCCTCGGTATAGGCATTCCTCCGTTACTTCTACCAATCGTCGCGCCATGGGAGAGGGGTCGCCGACAAAGAACATGCGGGAGGTATCGCCGTGATAGCCATCGACGATCGGCGTTACGTCGATATTAATAATGTCGCCCTCTCGCAAAATCTGCTTGGCATGGGGGATCCCATGGCAGACGACTTCGTTAATGCTGGTGCAAATCGATTTGGGAAACCCGTGATAGCCCAAAGGGGCACTTTTAGCTCCATGCTTTTGCGTCCACGCCTCGGCAGCATCGTTTAGCTCCAGTGTGCTGACGCCAGGTTTCACCATCGGTTCTAGATAGGTCAGCAGTCTGGCTGCCAGTTGCCCAGCCTGCCGCATTTTCTCAATTTCTCGACGCGATAAGAGGACGATCGATTCGTTATCCATGCAATTTATCAGCGATGTCTTTTAAGGATAGGTTGATCTAAAATTTTGACTAGGAATTACTGTGTCGCTGCGTCATCGTTCCGGTCACGATCGACCCAAGTACGATAAGCTCAATAGTTGATGATGCCAGTGATGATGCCAGTTGCTGTAGGTAGCTAGTTCCATAGTAGCGTTGATTGTAGACCATGACCTTCTCCCAACTCACTTCCATCGCCCTGGTTGGGCTGGCACAACGGACTCAGGAAGCCGCCCGATCGCTAGCAATGCTCTCAACAGAACACCGCGATCGCGCCATCGCCGCCATCGCCGCTGCCCTGGAAGAAGCGACCCCAGAAATTTTGGCGGCAAACGCCGCCGACTGTGCCGCCGCAGTCAAGGAGGGATTAGCCGCGCCGCTATATGGGCGGTTGAAATTGGACGCGGTGAAATTGCAGGCGGCGATCGAAGGCGTGCGGGATGTGGGCGCGTTGCCCGACCCGATCGGCGCTGTGCAAATCCATCGGGAACTGGATACGGGGCTGATCCTCAAACGAGTCACCTGTCCGCTGGGAGTGTTGGGGGTGATTTTTGAATCGCGCCCCGATGCGGTGATGCAGATTGCTTCCCTGGCGATTAAATCGGCGAATGGGGTGATTCTCAAAGGAGGACGAGAGGCGATGCGCTCCTGCGACGTTTTAGTTGACGCTATCCGCACCGGGCTGACGGAGGCAGGGGTCGATGCCGATGCCGTACAACTCTTGACCACCCGCGAAGAAACCTTGGCACTGCTACGGCTCGATCGCTACATCGATCTGATCATCCCCAGAGGCTCCAATCAGTTTGTCCGCTTCATTCAAAGCAATACGCAAATTCCAGTCTTGGGACACGCGGATGGCTTGTGTCATTTATATGTAGATGCGGCGGCGGCAGTAGACAAAGCAGTGGCGATCGCCATTGATGCCAAAACCAGCTATCCCTCCGCCTGCAACGCCATCGAAACCTGTTGTGCACCGAGCTATTGCCCCAACCTTCTTGCCAGCGGTGGTGCCAGCCCTGCAAGCCCATCGGGTGGAACTGCGAGCAGATGCCGCCACGATCGCTCTTCTTCCAGATGCCCTGGGCAACCACCCTCAGCCCCGCCACTGAAACCGACTGGGTAACGGAATACTGCGATTTGATTTTGTCGATTAAAGTGGTCAATTCCTTGGATGAAGCGATCGACCACATCAACATCTACGGGTCGCGCCATACCGAGGCAATTGTCACAGACGATGCCCAAACCGCCCAACGGTTTATTGCCCAAGTCAATAGCGCTGGCGTATTTCACAATTGCTCCACTCGATTTGCCGATGGCTTCCGCTATGGCTTTGGGGCAGAGGTGGGAATCAGCACCCAAAAACTTCCCCCTCGCGGTCCGGTTGGGCTAGAGGGGCTAGTAACCTACAAATACCAACTCACGGGGGATGGACACGTTTCTAGTACCTACTCTGGGGAGCAGGCGAAACCGTTTACCCATCGAGATCTGGAAGGATGAAGCGTTTAGAGCCAGTTGCCAACTAGGACGAGGGGGCTCCAAAAGTAGGGGCGCTCAAATTGGGGATCGTTGAGCAGGGCTAGTTGGGCTCGTCGCAGTGCTTCGGCTTTAGTGACGCCTGGAGTTACCAATTCCTGGTAAAACTGTTCCATCAGGCGGGGGGCGGCGTCATCGCTCAACTGCCAGAGGGTGGCGACGGTGCTGCGGGCTCCAGCGCGAACGGCGATTCCGGCTAAGCCCAATGCAGCGCGGTTGTCTCCCTCAGCGGTCTGGCAGGCGCTCAGAACTAACAAC
>JAAUSV010000437.1 GCA_012032525.1 Leptolyngbyaceae cyanobacterium SL_7_1 | reverse complement strand
TATTGATCAAGCGTTGCATCGGATTGGCATTCTTGAGTGTCCGCCAAATTTCCCCAGACCATCCCTTGCGAATCGGCTTGGTGATTGCCGCCGGAACCTTCCGCGATTTGTTGCCCGCAAATCCGACTTTCCCTGGAAAACTAAAGCGATAAAGGAACTCTGACAGGGTAAACATGCTGAGCACGTCTGTGTGATTGGCAGCCATTCCATGGACTGAGAAGAACAAGACATAGGCATGCTCAGGAATGGTTGCTAGCAGATCGCCGACGGCACGATCGATCGCCTTATAGGCTTCTAATAGGGGATCGATCGCTTTGCCATTGTTGTGTCTGACGTTGTAGAGGAGGTGGTCGGGTTGGCTCTGGTCATACAAGTCATGACCCGCCGCGTGAATATCTCCAAAAACCGTCAGGAATAAATCGTAGGGATGCTTCAACAAATCCTGGCAGATTTTCACCCGTTTGGTTGCACTTTGTTCGATGGCGCCTTGCACCCAGTCGATATACTGCTGGTTCCACCACTTGCCATCGTCTTTATACTTCAGGGGATCTTCTCCATGCTTGGAGATGATTTCTGAGAGTAGATTGGTTGGCAAAGAGCAACTTGGCGGAGTGGGAAAGTGTCCACCCCATCCTTGGATTTGCATGCCATTGAGCTTGTCGGACAGGCGGGTGACTGGCACATCAAAGGTGATGACTTGATGGTGCTGATTGAGGGCATAAAAGGGGGGATAGGCTGGATCGGTGTAGATTTTGTCGCAGACGATCGTGTAATTGTCTGGATTAAATTTAACTACGTCCCAAAACCCAGTTTTGCTGGGGAAACAGCCAGTTAAAACCATCCCCCAGGATGGTTCAGTTGCGAAAAAGTCGGCTGAAACACCGTTGTAATCAACGCTATTTACCAATTGCCCATACACCCCTTGTTGGCGAACCTTTGCCAAATTCTGGAGATGCCCTTGAGCCATCCATTGCTCTAAAAGAACTGGATCGCAACCTTCTAAACCGATACCAATGACAGGATTTCTCATAAGTTTCTGAAGTGAGCAGATTAGCTGTGGAACAGAAAAATGGATAGGTAGTTGATTTAACCTGTTCTGCAATTGGCTGCCACGGCGATTCTTTCTAGTTAAAAAATGCACCGATCGCAGTGAAAAGACAGTGATGTTTTCATACAGCAATCTAAGAAACTCAAAGATATAGATTAAACACCCAGTCAAACTTTGAATGAGCTATAAAACCGTTCTACATCTTGTTTGTTGAATAAAGAAAACACAGACAATCTTCTTGAGAGCCAGATATCAACTTTTGCCACTTGTTTGACCTAAAGCGTCAAACACAGGATAAATGCACAAACCAAGTTTAAGTGATCTTGCCGACTCCGTCAGAAAAAAATATGTTTTCCCCATAAGCATTCCAGCAATCTAATTAAAGCTAAATTGAAGATTGTTCAATACCAATAAACAATTTAGGGGGATGAATTCATCCCCCTAAATTGTTTTCATGGATGATTCTTTAGGCAGTCTTAAATCCTGACCTAAATACCATTGCCAATTCCTTATTCAAGAAATTGAAAAATGAAGTTGAGTGGATTAAGTAGTCGATTTGCCAAATCAAGAATGGAGGATGAATTGCGTTTAGGAACAATAATCACATCCCCATCCTGGACTTGATAGCTATCCGTTAAATCGCTCAAATCAACCTCCTCTCGTTCGATAACTCCCTCCTGATTGAGCCGAATAAAATTAGTACGACTCAGGCGAGCATCGACGGTTGGTCCACCCGCGATCGCCACCGCACTTGAGAGCGAACTATTGGGCGGTACCAAAACCTCTCCAGGCTTGGTCACTTCCCCCACAACCCGCACCCGCACCGTATCAGGCGCTAGGGTTGAACGGGCAATGAGTCGAGGGTCGATCGTGGCATCTGCCGTCAACCGAGGCACAAAAATCGTGTCGCCATCCTGGAGCAATGGATTCTCGCCGGAGGCTTCAGACCACAAGGAATCCCAGAGATTGATCGTGAGGACGGTTTCGGTGCCATTGGGGAGCGATCGCCGCAGGCGCACCTGCCGAATGTCTGCGTGGGAGGTCACCCCGCCTGCTTCCACCAAGGCTGAACTCAACGTCGTCAATCCGGTCTGCCGCTCGTTGTCATTGGTATCGGCATTGGGATTTTGTAGCTGAATCGGTCCCGGTCGCTGCACTTCACCACTCACCGTAACAAACATTGGGCGCAACGCTGTCAGGGTAACGGTGACAACAGGATTGACCAGATAATAGTTGAGGCGTGCCGTCAATTCTTGAGTGACGGCTTCGGGCGTTTTGCCTGCCACCGTGACGGCTCCGATGATTGGCAAGGCAATTGTGCCATTTGGCTCAACCACTGTTGCTCCAGTGTTGTATTCTTCGTAGCCAAACACCGAAATGGTCAGTTCATCGCCCGGTCCCAAGATGTAGTCTGAAGGAACGACTCTGGCATCGAATCTGGCATCAACTCTGGAATCGACTCTGGCATCGACGGGTGGTGGAGCGCCATCTAAGACTTGAGCTTGGGCGGTGGCGATCGCTCCTATGCCATTGACCAAAAGCACAAGGGAAAACAACCAAAGGCGGGGTGGGGTTAATCGTCGATTTGGCATGATGATGCAAATTAGGGCAAGGATTTAATAGCAGGTGCAGGGGTTTTGGCGTTTTGTGTCTCTGGATCGCCCACAATAGCCAGTTTGGCGGCGGGCAATTGTCTGGTGAGGGTTGAGGTCGCCGGATCGGAGGCATAGGCAAAGTATTGACTGGGGTTGGTGGTGCGTTCAACGCCGTTGACAACCATGCCCAGCACCGACTGCCCTCGCCAGTTTCAACAAGCCCTTGGCAGCTTTCACATCCGCCGCCTTCACCAATCCCGGACGAATCACCATCAGGGTGCCATCTGCCAGGGTGCCTAGGGTCGAGGCATCGGCGGTTTGGGTGAGGGGAGGCGTGTCGAACAATACAATGTCAAAGCTTTGGGCGGCTTGCTGAACAAAGAAATTCAGTTGTTTGGCGCTAAAGGTAGCTAGCGAGTTGGGCGACTGCTTGCCCAGCGGCAGCAGGAACACATTTGTTGCAACGGGCTGCATCAGCATTTCTGCCTCAGCGGTTTTTTCTAGCACCTGCACCAAGCCCCGATCGTTGGGGCAATTCCAAATCTGGTGTTGGGTGGGTTGGCGCAGGTCTGCATCGACTAACAAAACCTTACTACCGGCTTGGGACATGGCAAGGGCAAGATTGGCAGCCACCCACGATCGCCCTTCTTGCGCGACTGCACTCGTGACCACGATCACCTTGCATCCGGTGTGAGCGCTGACAAAGCTCAGGTTTGCCTGCAACATCCGATAGGCTTGTGTCATGTAGCCATTGGAGTCATCCGTCAGTACTAGGGCAGGAGCACGGTTTGATGCCATGGGAATGACGCCCAAAATTGGCAGGTCGAGCAGGTCCTTTGCCTCACCAACGGTTTTGACGGAGCGATCGCACAGGTCTAGCAACTATTCTCCTAACGCTGATCGTGTCTCTAGTTGATGGAAGAAGCTCATGGGATGGATTTGCTATCCAACTACCGATGTTACTCCAAGGAGCGATCGCCCTGGCAACGGGCTTTTTGTTTGGGGTGAGCTACCGCTACATTGTTCGGCAAGATGAAAATTCTCACCTAAAATCGGGTGCGATTCTTGCCTTTGGGATAATTCGCGGATTAGCCCAAATTGATT
>JAAUSV010000029.1 GCA_012032525.1 Leptolyngbyaceae cyanobacterium SL_7_1 | reverse complement strand
GATATGACTTCAGCCATTGAGTAAGCTGGGAGGCAGATAGGTGATGGCAGATGAGTAACCCTTGC
This sequence comes from Leptolyngbyaceae cyanobacterium SL_7_1, assembly GCA_012032525.1. GTDB lineage: Bacteria > Cyanobacteriota > Cyanobacteriia > Elainellales > Elainellaceae > JAAUSV01. Next base: position 23,233 of record JAAUSV010000029.1, on the reverse strand, counting down.
AAGTGTCCCCAACTCCTGCCTTGCTCGGCTTCCTCCAGTAATGCCATCAAGCAATTCTCGTAATCCAGGTCACTTCGGGTGGGTGAGAGAACTGGAGCGGGAGGCGTAGGACGAAGACGATTAAACCACTGTTTGAACCAGTGCCACAGGCGAGTGAGAAACCTGAACATACACCTGAAAAATTAAGCTTGCTGCAATTCTAAAGCACCTACCTACGTTGATCCTTTAGATTACAACGAGAACTTAAGATTATTCCTTCTCAAAAAGGATGCTGCTCGCCTCAATCGACTGGAGGATGCCAACCACTCGACACCCAGCGTCTACGGGCAACCACGATCGTAGCGTGATTCATTTGCAAAGCTAGCACCGTTACCCGACCAGTTGGCGTCAGTCCTTCCACTCGTGTACCATCTGCACTCCATTCAAAATGATCTGCCCAATGCTGTTGACGCGGATTGAAGAGAAGAACCGTTTCTCTAGCCAACGGATCTGTGGCTTCAATCTGGTCAGACTTGAACTCATTGCATGGACGGCAGGCAAGACAAACATTCTCAAAAACCGTCATTCCACCTTTAGAACGAGGCAGAATGTGATCAAAGGAGAGTGGAATACCACTATTAACCGCTTGGGTTAAACAATAACAACATCGCCCACGGTCAGCCCGCTCAATCTGGGTTCGCAAGTCGATCGGAATATAAGCAGACACAGGAATTATGACGAAGGAACTTGATGCCCACGCCAGCGCAGAATGACCGCAGCTTGGGCTTTACAAAGCATAAAACGGTCTGCCTCCTTTCGGAGGTTTATTAACTCCAGCCGTTCAGCATCCGTCAGAGTTCCCTCCTGATTGTGTTCCAATAGTTCGTCATAACGAGTCATCTCATCCATTGCTCTGTGACTTCTCGCAATCTGCCAGAGTGTTGCATCGTCTAATCTGTCTAGAGCCGCCAGATCTGCCTGAAATTCTGCGGGAACGTCATCCCAATCAGGAGGCGCACCAACTTCTAAGGCACGAACAATCACTTCCTCCAGAGGACGCTGAATTGCCTGAGCAGTATTGCTTAGTCGCTGGTAGAGTCGATCGGGAAGTTGCAGAGTAATAGATTCAGCCACAAGATTTCGACCTTTTTAACTGTCATTTTAAGCTAATGTCTGAAGTAATAAACTAGCGTCTGCCAGGTATAACCCCAGCGCTAACATCGGTATTGCCCACATTGATGATTTCGTTGAAAACAGTCGTTGGAACCACGATTTCATCATAGAGCTGACGAAGTAAATCGAGATGACCAATGGTGGACAGGTAAAAGATCGGCGACGTATCACTGACAACAATCATCGCCAGTCGTTTGCCTCCAATGTTCTTAAGTCTTGTTGAAAGTCTTCAACACCATAATGAATCGGGATCTTACGACTACCCAAAATTCGTTGAAACTCTAGTTGATTCATACCTGCAAACTGACTGGCAGTACCCAAGGTAATTTTTTCCTGCTGAAATAACAAAATAGCAATTTCCAGCTTCAGATCGGCTTCAGAAATATGTGCCGTTTGCAAAAACTCATCGGGAATGACTAAACTCATGACTCAAAATCTCCTTCAACCGGGTTACATCGTCAAGGGCGGTCATACAGCGTCAAAGCCTCCGAAAAGACCCGATCGCGAAAATAGCGGCTAAGTTCATTGGGAGTGCGAAGATCAACTTTTCTACCTTGCAGCATTGCCGAAAGCTCATCTTCCATACTGACGATCGCCAACCCTGGCGTTTTTCCGGGTTCAAACTCCACCAAAAAATCTACATCACTTGTGTCAGTAAAGTCCTCACGCAGAATTGAACCAAACAAGGACAACTTACAGATATGATGACGCTGGCAAAATGCCGCGACTTGTACTGGATCGATCAAAATAGGGAGAATCGTAATTTGTCCCTGTGAATTAATTTGAGTCATAAATTCACGTTCTGAAGAATCCGATCGCCAATCTTAGATTTCAAAGCTTTTCATAAATTAAGCAAGGACTGGTACGGTGGTACATCTAGGAGATCGACACCTTCATAGATCAGAGAGAGAGGACATTCAAAATCGAGGCTAGCGAGTCGAAAAAGTTCTCCATCCAGTGAGTCTGAAGTAGCATCGCTGGGAAGGGGCAGCAACTCCCAAGTGCCACTGGCTTGACGACGGTAACAGTCAACGCTGACTTGCTCAGCATCGACCAACACATAGTCCTGTAGGGTAGGGATGCGGCGATAACATTTAAACTTGTCGCCCCGATCGAAGCTAGCCGTGCTCGGAGATAGGACTTCAATAATCACGCTAGGATCGCGGATCAAGTCATTGGCGTGTTGGTCATGAGGATGACAAGTGACCACCACATCCGGGTAGAAGTAGGGACCTTGGCTAGAAACCTCGACCTTGGCATCTGCCATAAACACTTTGCACCCTTTCCCTCGCAGATGAGGCTTGAGAGCAGTCGTGAGGTTGACCGCAATGGAGTTATACGCCAGCGTCCCCCCCGTCATGGCATAGGCTACGCCCTGAAGATACTCGTATTTCAGGGGTTGTTGTGCCTCCCAGGTGAGATAGTCAGCGGGGGAGAAGCGGTGAGGGGTGGGAGTGGTGACGATCATGGGAGTACTCCAAGTTGGCGGCGGGAGTGAAGTAAAATGCAATCCATCTATATCGACTAAAATAGCGCTATCTTAGCTTTGCCTCAAAATCAGGAGGTTGTGATGTCTCTAACGGTTCAGCACTTACAGCAGCTCCAGTCTGAGCATCCTGACTGGAGGATGGAGCTGGTAAATGGAGAAATTATCGTCATGAGTCCGTCGGGGTATGAGTCGGAAGAGGTAGCAACTCGAACGGCAGCAAAGTTAATTACTTGGGTCGATGAACGTCGATTGGGGCGAGTCACGGGTTCCAATGCAGACTTCATTTTGCCAAATGCAGATGTTCGTGCGCCAGATGTTTCCTTTGTCCTAGCCGAACGGTTACGTCGCAGTCCCCGATCGTTTGCTGAACTTGCACCTGATTTGATGGTAGAAGTGAAATCTCCTACCGATAGCATTACAAAGTTAGAGACGAAAATTCAAAGCTTCCTATCGCTGGGAACGCGGGTGGGGATTCTGATTGACCCGGACGATCGCACCATTAGAATTTATCGTCCTGGACAAGACACCGTGACCTTGCAGGATGGTGAGACCCTGACCGTTCCCGAACTGCTACCCGGTTGGGAGGTGGCGGTATCTGATCTATGGTCGCCAGTGTTTGAGTAAGCCGATGGATCGGTGGAAAAACGTGAGGAGCAAGATGTTTTGCTACGTCTAGCGATCGCCCAACGCATAGCAATATTTCAAGAAACTCTGTCTTCAAATAACAGAAATCGCCTCAAGCAGGGCTGGAAGGGCATGCTTAAAGCACGCCCTTCTGATCAGACATATTTTTTTAATGATCTAAACCTTCTCAGGCAACTTCACCTTGGTAGCCAATCCCAACATTTGCAACACTCGTACCATCATCCAAGTGGCATCAATCTCCCACCACTTCAATCCGTGGCGGGCAGAGTATTGGAAGGCGTGGTGATTGTTGTGCCAGCCCTCGCCGTAGGTGAGCACGGCTACCCACCAGCAGTTGGTGGAGCGATCGCCCGCATCATAGGTGCGATAGCCAAATTTGTGGGTGGCGCTGTTGACAAACCAGGTGCAGTGATACACCAGGACTAACCGCACAAAAATGCCCCACACCACAAACGGCCAGCCGCCCCAGAGATAAAACAAAATTCCCAATGCAATTTGAATCGGCAAAAAATAGTTGTCGAGAAATTGGTAAACCGGATCGCGGTTGATGTCTTTGGTGAGTCGGGGAATGTCTTGCTTCGCAGGAACTTGGTACATCATCCAACCCATGTGACTCCACCAAAACCCTTTACCAGAATCATGGTGGTCGATCGATTCATCGGAATGTAGGTGGTGATGACGGTGGAGACCGACCCATTCGATCACCCCGCTCTGCATCGCTAAGCTGCCACAAAAAACTAGAAAATATTCGACCCATTTGGGTACTTGGAAACTGCGATGGGTGACTAGGCGGTGTAGCCCCAGGGTCACACCCAACCCTCCCGTGACCCAGTGCATAAACAGGCAGAGGGCAACGGCACTCCAGCTAAAATTGCTAGGTAGTAGGGCAAATAGTGCTCCAACATGAACAAACACCATGAACAGCAGAATGCTCCAGGTGATCGGTAGTTTGGTTGATGTTGCGATGGTCATGCAATATTCTCGGTGAAATGGTTAATCAATCAAGGGTTGCTAAAGGGGCGATCGAGGGATTGTAACCGCCCTATTTTTCTCCAGTTAATTTTATCTTCCAGGCTAACCCCAATTGTTGTAAAACCTGGATCATGATCCAGGTAGCATCAAACTCCCACCACTTCAGCCCATGACGGGCGGAGTACTGGAAGGTGTGGTGGTTGTTGTGCCAGCCTTCGCCGTAGGCAAGCAACGCTACCCACCAACAGTTGGTGGAGCGATCGCCCGACTCGTAGGTGCGATAGCCAAAGGTGTGCGTGGCACTATTGACCAACCAGGTGGTATGGTAAACCAGCACCAGACGAATAATTCCACCCCAAACCAAGAACGGTAGCCCACCAATTAGATAAAGCACAAAGACAAAGACAGCCTGAATCCAATAGAAATATTTATCTTGAAATTGGTAAATCGGGTCGTCGGCAATATCTTTGGTGAAGCGAGGAATTTCCCGTTCCACTGGCACTTTATAAAACATCCACTCCATGTGGCTCCACCAAAACCCCTTGCTGGAGTCGTGGTGGTCAACGTCTTGATCAGAATATAGATGATGATGACGATGTAAGCCGACCCACCAGATTGGTCCCCCCTGCATGGCGAGGGTGCCACAAAACACTAGAATGTATTCGAGCCATTTGGGCGTTTGAAAGCTGCGATGGGTCAGCAAGCGATGCCAGCCCAAGGTAATGCCGACGCCAGCGGTCAGCCAATGCAAAACTGCACACAGTGCGACAGCACCCCAACTAAAGGTGCCCGGCAAAAATACGGCGAACACTCCTAGGTGAAGCGCCACCATAAAAAGGCTGGTAGACCATTCGATCGGGGTTTGGTTGAAGTTGCAATTGTCATTGAGTTATCTCGATGGGAACAGAGACCTAAGGTGCGCATTAAGCAAGCGGCGCAGGTTAGGGGGCGATGTCAACCAGGGTGAAATCGCCTTTGGAAAGGGCGCGATCGCCCTCTCTAAATCAAAAACACGGGAAATGGGAGCAAGCAAGGGAGATGAATAGCGCTGAGCCGATCCAACACGCAGAACAGGCACTATGTCAGATTTTTTCTGGAATTGACACTCAGGTCAAGAAAAACCTTAGACGAGTCCTTACAGCCTTGCATCGTCATAAAGTCGGAGTTCATCACTTTGCCGAAGTCACGGGCTACGGACACGGAGATTTGGGACGCGATACATTGGATCAAGTCTTTGCCGAGGTGATGGGGGCTGAGGCAGCGGCGGTACGGGTGCAATTTGTCTCAGGAACCCATGCGATCGCCTGTGCCTTGTTTGGCGTCCTGCGACCGGGGGATGAGATGTTAGCCGTTGCTGGGGCTCCCTATGACACCTTAGAAGAAGTCATTGGACTCCGGGGCAAAAACCAGGGTTCCCTGATGGAGTATGGCGTTCGCTATCGCCAATTAGAGCTGACCCCAGAGGGAACGATCGACTGGCAAGGGCTTGCTCAAGCGGTGGGTCCTGATACTCGATTAGTGCATATTCAGCGCTCCTGTGGGTATTCCTGGCGATCGAGCCTGGCGATCGCAGACATCGAAAAAATTGTCCACCTGGTCAAACAACAAAACCCCAACACCGTCTGTTTTGTCGATAATTGCTATGGCGAATTTGTGGAAGAGCAAGAACCTACAGCCGTTGGAGCCGATCTGATCGCCGGATCACTGATTAAAAACCCAGGGGGGACATTGGCACCAGCGGGGGGATACGTGGCAGGTCGAGCTGAGTGGGTGGAGGCAGCCAGCTATCGCTTGACAGCTCCAGGGATTGGCACATCCGGCGGAGCCACGTTTAATCAAAACCGATTATTGTTCCAAGGATTGTTTTTGGCTCCTCAGATGGTGGGGGAAGCGATGAAGGGCAACCACCTCGTGGCGCACGTCTTCCAGCAGTTGGGCTATGCGGTTAACCCGTTGCCCGATGCTCCTCGGCGGGATGTGATTCAAGCAATTCAACTTAGCTCTCCTGAAAAAATCATGGCATTTTGTCGAGCAATTCAGCAGTGGTCTCCGATCGGTCATACCTCCGCCCGGTTCCTGCCACCATGCCCGGCTATGAAAGCGAATTGGTGATGGCGGGAGGCACATTTATTGATGGTAGCACCTCTGAATTTTCCGCCGACGGTCCTTTACGCGAGCCTTATATTGTCTTCTGTCAGGGGGGGACGCACTGGACCCACGTGGCGATCGCCCTAGAGGCAGCCATTGAAGCGATCACTGATTAAGTGGGGGCAGGTTATTCATGAACTGCTGAATTCGATCGCTCACCTGTTCCACCAAAGTGGGCTGATCGGCATCAAACCACTCGATCGTCGGATCAGCCCGAAACCACGTTCGTTGACGTTTGGCAAATTGGCGGGTGTGGAGGATCGTTAACGCTTGGGCTTGTTCCAGAGTTATCGCCCCAGCCAAATATTGACCAATTTCGTCATAGCCCAGAGTCTTTAATAGGGGCAAATCTTTGCCATAACGCTGGTGTAGTGCTTCAACCTCTTCTACAAAACCTGCTTGGATCATCTGACGGGTACGTTGGGTAATCCGATCGGCGAGGCGATCGGTGGCATCGTCTTGGCAGTCCAATCCAATTTGCAAGATTGGGTAGGAAGGCGGAGATTCCCCCTGTTGAGCAGAGATTGGCTGTCCAGTCACATAAAACACCTCCAGTGCCCGCAGGGTGCGCGTGGGATCGTGGGGGTGGATGCGTTTGGCGGCGGCTGGGTCTACTTGGTTGAGCAGGGCATAGCAGTGGGGTTGTCCGAGGGTTTGAAGTTGCGATCGCAATTCCACTTGAGGCGCAACTCTGGGAATCCTTAACCCCCGGACAATGGATTTTAGATAGAGGCCCGTCCCGCCGACTAGGAGCGGAAGTGGGGAAATCGCGCTAGTATGCAACTGCTGAATAATTGGGTAGGTCTGGGCTTGGTACTCTGCCACAGTAAAGGTTTTGGTGGGGTCACAGATGTCAATTAAATAGTGGGGAACTGCTGCCAACTCCGCTCTAGAAGGCTTGGCAGTCCCAATATCAAACCCTCGGTAAACCTGGCGCGAATCAGCATTCAGGATAACCCCGTTGAATGCTTGGGCTAAGCGAATTGCTAATCCTGATTTGCCAGTTGCAGTTGCTCCGCAAACTACGATTAGAATAGGAGTAGAAGAACTTAGTACAAAAGAACTATGAGTGGTGTGCATCGACGGGACAGCGCAAAAGCCGATCTAACTGTAGCGATTTCACTGGCATTTCACTGACATTTCACTGGCAAGGAGTGGATTAATTCGGCTGAACCCACAGACTAATCCTTGAAAACTAACCTTGAAAACTAAATGGATTATTCAGTGGTTCAAGTTAAACTTGTCTGTTAGCAACACTCAATACTTCGATCAGCATACCGATCGATCCCTCATGAAAACTTTGCCTGAAAGGGGTCTAGAATCGCTCTCAACCCTTTTGTGCTATAATTTTTACAGGTTTTGATGCCTTGAGACCTAGATAATGCCTCAGGCAAATTATAGGAGTATTTTCATCCATGACCACAAACTATGGTGCTGATCAGATTCAAGTCCTAGAAGGGTTAGAACCAGTCCGTAAGCGCCCAGGGATGTATATCGGTAGCACTGGACCACGAGGATTGCATCACCTTGTGTATGAGGTTGTGGACAACTCGGTTGATGAGGCATTAGCAGGCTATTGCAAGCACATCCAAGTTAGCCTAAACGCAGATGGCTCCGTCACCGTCACCGATGATGGGCGGGGGATTCCCACCGGAGTGCACTCCCGCACGGGTAAATCAGCGCTGGAGACCGTGATGACGGTGCTCCACGCTGGAGGGAAGTTTGGTGCTGGTGGCTACAAGGTCTCTGGTGGCTTACACGGCGTGGGCATTTCCGTTGTCAATGCCCTCTCCGAATGGGTCATCGTGACAGTGTGGCGTGAGAAAAAGGTGCACATTCAGCGCTACGAGCGGGGTGTACCTATGACGGAGTTACAGGTTCAGCCTGATAACCAAACGCGCACAGGCACATCGGTGTCCTTCAAACCTGATGCCACTATTTTTACGAACACAACGGAGTTTGACTACGCCACAATATCGGGTCGCTTGCGCGAGCTAGCATACCTCAATGCGGGGGTTGAAATCACCTTCACCGACAACCGCCTTGAGCTACTCAAAGGCGATGAACCGAAGGTAGAAACCTACTTCTACGCGGGGGGGATTCGGGAGTACATTGCCTATATGAACAGCGATAAGCAAGCTCTGCACGAAGAGATTGTCTATGTCCAGGGCGAACGCAACAATGTTCAAGTAGAAGTGGCATTACAGTGGTGTGTGGATGCCTACACCGATAACTTGCTGGGCTTTGCCAACAATATTCGGACGATCGACGGGGGGACTCACCTAGAAGGGCTAAAAGCCGTCCTCACCCGCACCATGAATACGCTGGCTCGTAAACGCAACAAGCTGAAGGAAGGGGAAGCTAACCTAGCTGGGGAAAACATCCGGGAGGGGTTGACTGGTGTCATCTCAGTCAAAGTGCCTGATCCAGAGTTTGAAGGGCAAACAAAAACCAAGTTGGGAAATACCGAAGTCCGGGGAATCGTTGATTCGCTGGTAGGGGAAACGCTGACGGAGTATCTGGAGTTTCGTCCCGGTGTGGCGGATGCGATTTTAGAAAAAGCGATCGAAGCCTTTAAAGCCGCTGAAGCAGCCCGTAAAGCAAGGGAATTGGTGCGCCGTAAGTCGGTGCTTGAGTCTTCCACCCTGCCTGGCAAACTAGCCGATTGCAGCTCCCGCGATCCCAGTGAGTCTGAGATTTTCATTGTAGAAGGAGATTCGGCAGGGGGATCTGCCAAGCAGGGACGCGATCGCGCTTCCAGGCAATCTTGCCACTCCGAGGCAAAATCCTCAATATCGAGAAAACCGATGACGCCAAAATCTACAAAAATACCGAGATCCAAGCGCTAATTACAGCATTGGGCTTAGGAATCAAGGGAGAGGAATTTGATGCCTCCCAATTACGCTACCACCGCATCATTGTTATGACTGATGCCGATGTGGACGGTGCTCACATTCGCACCCTACTGTTGACCTTCTTCTATCGCTATCAGCGCTCAATGGTCGATCAGGGCTACGTTTACATTGCCTGCCCACCGCTCTATAAAATTGAGCGAGGACGCAGCCACCAATATTGCTATAGCGATCGCGAACGCAACACCATTATTGCTGGCTTCCCTGAAAATGCTAAGTACGAAATTCAGCGATTTAAGGGGTTGGGAGAAATGATGCCGCAGCAATTGTGGGATACCACCATGAATCCTGACAGTCGCACCCTCAAGCGGGTAGAGATTGAAGATGCCGCAGAAGCCGATCGTATTTTTACCGTGTTGATGGGCGATCGGGTCGCCCCTCGTCGTGAGTTCATTGAAACCTATGGTTCTCGGCTGAACTTAGAAGACCTCGATATCTAAGTGGGTGGAACAATGGGGACACGGGCTGTGCGTCCCCAATTCATACACACAACACTCATACATACAGCGAAGTAGGGGCAGATGGAGTAAACCATTCTGCCCCTACTTCAATTTTGTTGAAGGACCGAACCGTTAAGCTGACTTCGACGCTCTACGACGAGATAGGATCAACATTCCAGCAGTCAACCCAAGCCCTGCAAAGGTAACAGGTTCGGGAACGGGCGTTGACGCTGCGGCGACTTTGTAGTCGGGACCATTAAAGCTGCTGCCCAAGCTGCTCAGGCGCAACGTTTGGGTGGTAGCACCTTCCAGCAGTAGCCCGATGGAGCCGACCCGCTGCTCACTGTCGATCTCTTTGGTGTCGAGATCAAACCCAGCATAGGTTGAGGACTTGCTATCAAACAAGTAGCTAGCCACCACCTCGCCAACATCGTTTAGAGCTTCCACAAGCAGCTTGCTATTCATACCACGTTCCCAGAAGAAGAACTGGCTGACGGGGTTAGCAAAAGAGACTTCAACAATGGCTCTGCCACGCTCCTCCGTATCGACGATGCTGCTGAGGTAGGGATTGCCCAAGCTACCCAGAATGTCTGCATTAGATGGATCTTCAACAGACAGCCCAACCGTAGCATCATCTCCGAGGTCAGAGCTAGCTGCTCCCGTGTTGCCACCGGAGAACACGTCATTAGAGATAATCGTTGCGTCTGTTACAAAGGAGAAATCACTGAGGGTCTCTCCATCAACCACCACGGACTCAAGCAAAATGTCTCCCTTAGGAGGAAAACCAGACCAGTTGGTTTGGAAAGAAAATGGACTAAAAGAAGCCGCTTGCACCGGAGTTTCGGAGAGTAGCAAAACACTACTCACTAATAATCCGGTTACGGTAGAGATGCGCTTAAAATTCATAGCCTTGATGAATTGAAAGAATCGTTGGGTTATGAGTGTATATCAGGATTGATATGGGGCTACGAACCGGGTTGGGCTTGAGTAAACTGGAGACAGCGACAACACCCTTACATAGCTATGCTATTCGGAAAAACCAGCAATGTCCCTAGGATGTAAGCTACTTTACGAAAGATTCAATTCACCCCCAAGCAAGCCATCATTATACGGAAGATCCACGTTAAGTGGCTAAATCGTAATCTAATGAGAAATACGGACACATCGTTACTTTATGTCAAGCCCAGCGGGTTTTCCAGATCAGCAGCCGTATAATTACCGGACTTCTGCCTAATTAGTCCTAATAGTAGACTAGAAATCTAGAATTGCAAATCCGTGTTTCCCAGAATCCTGCTTAAAGTTGGAGATGGGCACGTGGATTAAAGGTTTCAATTTGACGAAGTTTTTCGTAGAGATCCTGTTCTTGGGGAGTTAGCTCCCTTGGAAAGGCAATCTGAATCTCGACGATCTGGTCTCCCCGCCGTCCCTCCAGGGGGTATCCCTTGCCTCCTAATCGCAGTTTTTGACCTGCACGTACACCAGGTGGGATCATCATTCGCACCATGCCATCTAGTGTGGGTACATCGATCGCCCCTCCCAAGACAGCTTCACTGGGAGTTACCGGAATTTGACAATAGAGATCGGCACCGTCCAATCTAAAGAATGTATGGGGAGCCACCTCAATCTTTAAATATAAATCGCCCCCAGAAACCCCCTGTCCCTTTAAGCGAATCCGTTGTCCTGACACCATGGCAGGAGGCATAGTTACTTCTAGCGATCGCCCATCCTCCAGACGAATCCGCTCTCGCCCGCCCGTATAGGCTTTTTCTAGGGGCACCGTTAGTCGAGCTTCAGCGTTGCGGGGACTAGGACGGGAAACCGTGTAGGCAGTCTTAGTGGTGCCAGGACGATAGGGGTCAGCAGGGCGGGGGGTGGCAGGAGCGGTTCGACGATTGAGCAGTTGATCAACGAAGCTATTGAAATCGGAATACTGACTGAAATCAACGTCGTCGGCGGGGGCACGATTACCCGTTCCCCACCCCTTGGAACGGGGAGTGGCGGGTTGAAACCCAGTTTTATTCCAAAATTGGCTAAATTGATCGTACTGGGTTCGCTTGGTTGGATCAGAGAGGATTTCGTATGCCTCATTCACTGCTTTAAATTGCTCTTCTGCGGCCTTATCACCAGGGTTGAGGTCGGGGTGAAATTGCCGTGCCAGTTTGCGATAAGCTTTTTTGATTTCTTCGGCAGTAGCGTCTCTGGACACTCCCAGGGTGGAGTAATAGTTGCGGAAGTTCTGCATAGGTAGCGGTGAGGTCAGCGATCGCAAGGAATTTTATGGGGGATAGCTTGGCAGCACAGTCTATAACCACTCGTCGTCATCATCCCAATCATCGTTGTTGTAGCGATTAGTAGGGCTATCGTAGGAACGGCGAGGCGGGGCGTCATATCGATCGCGGGGGTCGCTACGACGGGGGTCACGTGGCTCTTGGCGCTCTGGACGACGGATTTCACGGCGATCGTCCGATGGGCGAGCGCGATCGTCCCAGCGGTCTTGCTCCCAATTGTCGCGCCGAGTTTCGTAGGAGTCATTTCGAGAGTTGTTAGAGCGATCGTCGTAATAATTACTACGGGCAACGTTTGAAGAATCGGGATAGGAATTGCCACGAGAATTGTTGACGCGATCGTCGTAATAATCGTTGCGCAATGGTTCTCGACGTGGATAGGAATCAGTCCGAGGAGGGGAATAGCTGTCCCAGCGATCGTCCCAACGGTCTTGGCGATCCCAATCACGACGGTTATCGTAGGGGTCGTTGCGGCTCTCCCGATCGGTCCAATAGGGCAGGTCGTCCTCGTCCTCACCAAACAAGGTGCGCTTGATGGAACCGAGAATACCTCCCTCCTCATCCTCTTGATTGAATTGGTAGACCTCCCGATTCATTTCGTAGATCGCATCTTGCAGCTCGGCTTGGGCAATATCGATGCCACGCTCATCCCCGCGCTTGAGATTGTCGCGCAGTTCTTGAATCAAGTTTTCAATGCGGCGGCGATGGCTGCCAGCAAATTGCATGCCAAAGTCGAGGGCAACTTCTCGTAGCAGACGCTCTGCCTGGTAGGTGAGGGCTTCAGCGCGAGTTTTCTTCTCGATCCGTTCTCGGCGCTCACGGTCTTGGTTGGCGAACTGTTCTGCCTCCTGAATCATGCGATTAACTTCGCTTTCGCTCAGGGAAGACGCATCTTGAACGCTAATACCTTGCTCTCGCCCCGTGGTGCGATCGACTGCTGTAACTTGCAAAATTCCGTTGGCATCAATATCAAAGGAAACCAATACCTGGGGCACGCCTCGGGGTGCGGGTGGAATGCCCATGAGTTTGAAGCGACCAATGGATTTGTTGTCCTCTGCCATTTCCCGTTCGCCCTGCACCACGTGCACTTCTACCAAGGTTTGATTATTTTCGGCAGTGGAAAAAATGTCAGAGCGCCGCACTGGAATCGGAGTGTTACGGGGAATCAGTTTTTGGTGACTCCACCGATCGTTTCTAGCCCCAACGACAGCGGAATCACATCAAGCAGCATGATGTCACGCACTTCCTGGGTCAAAATTCCCGCTTGAATGGCAGCCCCCACCGCCACCACCTCATCTGGGTTGACGTTTTCATTGGGTTCCCGATCGATCAGCGATCGCACCAACTGCTTCACCATCGGCATCCGGGTCGAACCACCCACCAGCACGACTTCATCGATATCGCGTGAGGTAAGGTTGGCATCCGCCAATGCTTGCTTGACTGGACTGCGCAGCCGTCCAATCAAGTCGCGGCACAAATCTTCAAACTGCGATCGCACCAACCGCGTTTCCAAATGCTTGGGTCCGTCTTCTGTAGCAGTGATGAAGGGCAGGTTGATATCAGTGACCGTCACCCCCGATAGCTCGATCTTTGCTTTCTCTGCTGCTTCCATCAAGCGTTGCAAGGATTGGCGATCGCGCCTCAAGTCGATCGACTCCTTTTCGAGGAACTGATCGGCTAACCAATCCACAATTTTTTTATCAAAATCGTTGCCGCCCAACTGAGTATCCCCTGCGGTGGCTTTGACTTCAAATACTCCATCGTCAATGTCGAGGACAGAGACATCAAAGGTGCCACCGCCCAAGTCGAACACCAGAATGGTTTGCTGTTCACGGCGATCGAGCCCATACGCCAACGACGCGGCGGTTGGTTCATTGAGCACACGCATCACCTCTAGCCCCGCAATCCGTCCGGCATCGCGGGTGGCTTGGCGCTGGGCATCGTTGAAATAGGCAGGCACCGTAATCACCGCTCCCGTCACAGGTTCGCCCAGATAGCGGGTTGCCTCCTCTGCCAACTTACGAAGGATCATGGCAGATACCTCCTCTGGCGCAAACTCCTTGCGCAGGCGAGGGCACTTAATCTTGATATTGCCGCTTTCGTCTTTGCGAATCGTGTAGGGAACCCGCTTTGACTCAGGGCTAAGTTCGGCATAGCGCCGTCCCATGTAGCGTTTGACGGCAGAGTAGGTGTTTTGAGGGTTGAGCACTGACTGTCTGCGTGCCATCTGCCCCACCAGTTGTTCGCCATCATTGCTAAACCCCACCACAGAAGGCGTCGTTCGCATTCCCTCTGAGTTGGCGATAACCACAGGCTTGCCGCCTTCCATGACAGCAATCACTGAGTTGGTTGTCCCCAAATCAATGCCAACGACTTTACCCATAGGTAGTCAGACTCCAATCTTTCAAAATGTTGCGAACAGTTACTTCAGCTTATTCTATCTTGCCATCACAACTGCTCAGTAGTGAGGATTGCCGTCTTGAGGTAGAAAAGCAATTAGCGATTAGCAATTCAGTCAACCGCCTCATGCTTCATCCTTTCAAAATCCTCTAATCTAGCAATCGCTCCCTCCTCCGACTTCATCCCCCGCTGCAAAAGGGCAACTCCATCTTGGAAATCGATGAGTCCGTATTGCCGCCGCCGCAACAGGCGATCGAGTTGGCGTTGGTATTGCCGCACTTCCTGCTCTGCGTCTTTGAAGGCGGATTGATATTGTTGGGGAAACCAGAGGTCGGCGATCGCATAATCCACCCATGCCACGGAGCCAACCTCATTAATATAGTCAAATCGAGGATAGCGACCAAAGGGTAAAACGACGCGCCGCCCCGACACGTGGGTCAGGATGTAGCGACTGGCAGACACACTGGCGTCGTTGGGAATTTGGGCGAGAAGCGATCGAATGGCTTGGGCGTGTTTCCCCTGCCGGATTGGAGAGATGTAGATCAGTGGGTCAAAGGAATCGGGCAACAGAAACGACCACGATCGATGGGGATTTGACGTAAATGTGAAAAACAGCGATAGGCAGAGGCATCCTATCCAAAACTGGCGCAGGGGTCGCTGAAACCACGTGGGATGCTGTTGCCACCAAAGAATTGCTCCGTAGAATAGTCCGGGAATCACAGCCGTGGCGTAGCGGACATTGATCGAAAGGGGGACTTCTCCGTGTTGCAAAAAGATCTGAGTCAGGGGCAGAAAGGTCATGACCCAGACGGGGGGGCGATCGCTGGCACAAAGGCTAGGGGCAACCAATGCCCCAGCAGGTAATTTATCGTTTGCGGCACAGGCGACAGCCATTCCCGCATCAGCAACCAGGGATTGCTCAGCATTGCTCCAATCACTTCTAGGGTGGAGGCTTCTTCATCTTCGACAAATTGCCCGAAGCGCTCGACCATAAACCGTTGAGAGATATCCTCTGAAAACAACGGCATGACTAGATTGGTGACAACCAGCATGTAGACCCCACTGGCGGCACACAACCACCACCCCACTGGAGATTTCCACTGCCGGAGAATCTGATAGGTGCCAATGCCCAACAGCACTACGCCCGTGTCTTCTCGAATCGCCAGCACCAACATGGTTAGCAGCACCATCACCCCCCAGCGACGGGTTTCCAGTGCCCAGAGCAAGCCAAATAGAAACAGGGGAAGTTGGCACAGGTCATAGAAATTTCCCAAAGCCGGACCGATTACTGCATTGGCGCAGTAGTAACTCAGGGCGATCGCTCCGGCAATCGGCGGTTCTAGTCGCTGCCGTGCTAGGGCATAGAGCACTAAGCCTCCCAGGGTCACCAACGCCACCTGTAGCCCAATCAGCATCGTGGGTGAGGGCATCAGCGCGTACAGTGGCAACCAGAGCAGCAGTGCTGGGGTGAAATGTTGCCCTAAGCGGTGATAAAACACCTTGGGCAATTCATCGTTGTGCACCACGTTGGTGGACAACACTGACGACAACGAGCTTTGGAAGGGATTGCCATGCACGCCATTCCAAAACACCTGGTTAAAAATGCCGTGATCGGTGGTGACATAGAAGCTGTAATAACGATGCAGGGCAAAGCCGAGGGTCAGCACAAAGAAGCCGATCGCTCCTAACTCCACCGATCGCCACGCCCGATTTTTGTTGTGATTCCAACCCTGCATCGATCGCTGCTGATTGCCCACTGGTTTGCCTCTGATCACCTACGCAATGCTTTACACCTGTGCCATATTAGATGACTTTGGCGATCGATTGGGGGCGATCGTCCAGATCAAAATTTGGTATTAACTTTAATTGGATTCAACTTGCAATCGGTACAGGCAAGCGGTTTACTGGAGATGGGAGATTCACGGTTATTAAGACGCAGTTAAGGGGTGATTGTGAGAAAAGTATTGGCAATTATTTTAGGTGGAGGGGCGGGCACTCGGCTCTACCCATTAACCAAACTGCGAGCCAAACCAGCCGTGCCCTTGGCAGGAAAATATCGGCTAATCGATATTCCAGTCAGTAACTGCATTAATTCTGAAATCTTCAAGATTTATGTGTTGACCCAGTTCAACTCTGCTTCGTTGAACCGTCATATTTCTCGAACCTACAACTTTTCTGGGTTCCAGGAAAACTTCGTGGAAATCTTGGCAGCGCAGCAGACGCCGGAAAACCCCAATTGGTTCCAAGGAACCGCCGATGCGGTGCGGCAGTACATGTGGCTGTTTGCCGAGTGGGATGTGGACGAATTTTTAATTTTGTCGGGCGATCACCTCTATCGCATGGATTATGGCGATTTTGTCAAGCGCCATCGCGAAACCAATGCCGATATCACGATCTCGGTCATCCCGATCGACCACAAACGAGCCTCCGATTTTGGCTTGATGAAGATCGACGACGACGGTCGCATCGTGGATTTTAGCGAAAAACCTAAGGGCGATGCCCTGACCCAAATGCAGGTCGATACCACCACCCTGGGGCTTTCGGAGGAAGACGCCAAGAAAAATCCCTATATTGCCTCGATGGGAATTTACGTTTTCAAAAAGCAGGTGCTGCTCGATCTGCTGCGTGAATACGCTGAGTGCACCGATTTTGGCAAAGAGATTATTCCCGCCTCCGCCAAAAGCCACAATCTACAAGCCTATTTGTTTGATGGCTACTGGGAAGACATTGGAACCATCGAAGCCTTCTACGATGCCAACCTCGCCCTCACCCAGCAACCCCATCCACCCTTCAGTTTCTACGATGAAAAAGCCCCGATCTACACCCGTGGGCGCTACCTACCGCCGATCAAACTGTTGGATTGCAAGATCACCGAGTCGATGATCGGCGAGGGGTGTATCTTAAAGAAATGTCACATTCATCACTCAGTCTTGGGCATCCGCACCCGAATTGAGGCAGGCTGTGTGATTGAAGACAGCCTGATCATGGGGGCAGACTACTACGAACCCTTTGCCGAACGCAAATCCGATTGTGAGCGTCCTGCGACTCCGTTGGGGGTGGGGGCAAACACCACGATTCGCCGGGCGATCGTTGATAAAAATGCTTGCATCGGCTGTGATGTCAAGATTATCAACAAAGATCATGTTGAGGAAGCCGCTCGGGAAGAGGAAGGTTTCTTCATTCGCAGCGGAATTGTGGTAGTGATCAAGGGAGCTGTGATTCCGGACAACACGGTGATTTAGGGATTGCCCTGCCGCTTGGTCTCCCCGTTGCCACCCCAACTGATTGTTTTAATTGGCTTGCCCGGTAGTGGTAAGTCTACCTTTGCCCGTCAATGGCAGCGGAGCCGGCCCGATCGCCTGCTAATTTCCACCGATGCGATTCGAGCCGCATTATTTGGAGACGAAGCGATTCAAGGATCGTGGGATCTAATTTGGCGAGATGTGGAGCGCCAATTTCAGCAGGCGGTGCAGCAGATGCAAGCCGGGCAGGTCTCCGCTGCAATCTATGATGCCACCAATGCGGTGCGACGCCATCGTCGGGCGGTCTTGGCGTTGGCTCGTGCCACTGGGTTCGCTGAGCTAGTAGGAATTTGGCTGGACGTGCCGTTGCCCGTGTGTCTGAGCCGCAACCAGCAGCGCGATCGCTCTGTCCCAGACGCCGTAATTCAGCGCATGCATCGGCGGTTAGTCGGGGCACCCCCTAGCCTAGCAGAGGGGTTCGATCGCCTAATTCGTTACACTGATTTCAGTCCCCTAGGGTGTCCTCTCACTCTGCCTAATTAGCGCTAAGGTGGAGGAAATTGTACTTCGGCGTTCGTTAAACCGAACCGCTCGACAGAGCGACGCTTGATAGCTTAGGATTAGAACCCTGCAAAGGAGACTGGTTGATGGCTGCGACAGACTTCAAAGACTACTACGCAACTCTGGGTATTGGCAAAACCGCCAATGCTGACGAAATCAAGCGGGCTTATCGCAAACTGGCACGGCAATATCATCCGGACATGAACCCTGGTGACAAAGCCGCCGAAGCCCGGTTTAAAGAGGTGAATGAAGCCTATGAAGTGCTCTCTGACCCAGACAAGCGCCAGAAGTATGACCAGTTTGGGCAGTACTGGAAACAAGCGGAGGGCTGGTCGCCGGGAGGAGCCGCCCCCGATTTTGGTGGGTTTGATTTCAGTCAATATGGCAGCTTTGATGATTTTATTAATGAGTTGCTAGGTCGATTTAGCAGTCCCTCGTCGGGCAGTAACCGCTACAACTACCGCCCGGCTCCCAGTGGAACTGGATATGGCGGGTTTAATGATTTTCCCAGTGGTTTTGAGAATCCAGCCGCTGTTAATTTAGACTTTGAGTCAAGCTTGAGCCTGACCCTTGCTGAAGCCTTTCATGGCGCGGAAAAGCGCTTGAGTATTGGCGATGAGGTGGTGACCGTCCGCATTCCCAAGGGCACAAAACCCGGCAGTCGTCTGCGTCTCAAGGGCAAGGGACAATTTAGCCCCTACGGGCAGCAACGCGGGGACTTGTATCTCAAGATCGAGTTGAAACCCCATCCCTTCTTCCGCTTTGAGGGCGATAATTTGGTGGGGGAGGTGCCGATCGCCCCGGATGAAGCCGTGCTGGGAGGCTCGATTGACGTGCCCACCCCCGATGGCATGGTGAAAATGAATATTCCCGCCGGAACCCGATCGGGACAAACGCTGCGACTCCGGGGTAAGGGTTGGCAAACTCCCAAGGGCGATCGGGGCGACCAACTCGTCCGTGTAATTATTGTCCCCCCCAAAGACCTCAGTAGCACCGAGCGGGAATACTACGAGAAAATTCGGGCAACCCGTAGTTTTGACCCCCGCAGTCATTTGCGGCAGACAACACTTTAAACTTAACACCCATCACTAGCAGAACAGGTTAGTTTGTAGGGATTCTTGTTTGAAAACGCTTGGTTTTGAAACGTTAGGATTTTCCGATGAACGACGCTCTGTGGTCGATGAAGAGAATGGTGAGGCAAATTTGTTGCAACCTAATCTTTTGTTTGCAACCGTGTGGATCTTGACCTCCGATCGACTGCTCGCCCTGGTTCTATCCAACCCTGAGATTCTATCTATAGGGCAAAGTGTGAAGGGCTTTGGCTTTGTACTAGTGACGGCTCTGTTGTTACACCGCCTGTTGTGGCGCTATTTGCGGGACGTGCAACACTCACAAGCGCGATTGTCCCAACCGAGCGATGACCATCGGTTGCAATTTGACCAAACTCCTAACTCATGGGGAACGGTTGAGCTGCAAGCCGAAGCTACCGTTCGTCAGAGCGAAGCCTGGATGCGACAAGTGTTAGAAAACATGCCTGTTTTGTTAGACGCATTTGATCAAACAGGCAGTATTCTCGTGTGGAATGAAGAATGTGAGAGGGTTACGGGTTACTCAGCCGATGAAATTGTCGGTAATCCTAGGGCAATGGAATCACTCTATCCCGATCCGGTGTACCGCCAACAGATGGTTGACGCTTGGATCGAGCGGGGAGACCACCACCGCAATTGGGAATGGGAGCTGACTAGTAAAGACGGCACGGTAAAAACGATCGCCTGGTCGAATGTATCGGGGCTTTTTCCTGTTCCAGGGTGGGCGTCCTGGGGAATTGGGGTGGATGTGAGCGATCGCAAACGCCAAGAAGCTGAATATAAACAAGTGGCAGAAGCATGGCGGCGAAGTGAGGAAAGATTTCGTTCGCTGAGTCAATGTGCCCCAATTGGAATCTACATGGCTGACTCGGAAGGCAACGGTACATGGGCAAACCCACGGTTAGGAGCCATTGCTGGGTGCGATGAGAAAGCATTATTAGGGTTAGGCTGGGCAAAACTGATTCACCCTGACGACCAAGCACAGGCGATCGCCCGCTGGCAAGCCTATCATAAAACCGTCACCCTTCAGAAAAACCGCTCCCAACCCTTTATCCATGAATATCGAGTGCAACGGCACGATGGTAGTATCCGCTGGGTGCGATCAGCGTCTGCCCCCTTGTTTGATGATGGGGGCACCCTGCTAGGACGGGTGGGGGCGATCGAGGATATTACCGATCAGAAGTTGGCAGAGGCAGCAATTCAACGATTAAATGCCACGCTGGAAGAACAAAATCGTAATTTGGAGGCGCTGGTTCACCAACGCACGGCGGAACTTCGCACCTTCATTAACGCCCTGCCCGATTCCGTGTTTGTAATCGAAAACCCAACGATGCGGATTTTGTTTTCCAATGCAACCCACTCCCACATTAACGGATTTGCCACTGACGCCCTCCAAGGTAAAACCATCTTTGAGTGCTTTCCACCGGAGCAGACCGTTGGGTTTGCAGAGCAAAATCGTGCTGTCTTTGAGTCGGGCGAAGTGTTACACCTCCAGCAAGCCTACCCCGCTGCCATCGGTACTCTCCATCTAGACACCTACAAAATTCCCCTCAAGCGCCCGGATGGCAGCGTCTATGCCCTGATTGGGACGTCTCGCAACATCACTGAGCTAGTAGAAGCCCGTCAAGCCCTGATTATCCGTACTGCCCAACTCGAAGCCACCAACCGAGAACTGGACTCGTTTTCCTACTCGGTATCACACGATCTGAGGGCACCGCTACGCCACATCGGCGGCTTTGTCAAAGCTCTACGAGACGAATTGGAACGGAGTAACGGGGCACTAACTGCTCCAGAGGCGGGCATCACCCGTGTTAGCCCGACCGTGTCGCGTCATCTCCAGATCATTACCGATAGCAGCAAAAAGATGGGCTTGTTAATCGATGGTTTGTTGATGCTATCTCGCATGGGACGGCGACAGATGCAGACCCGTCCAGTCGATCTCAACAATTTGGTGAAAACGGCGATCGAATTGACCAGCCATGCTCCAAGCAATACCCCAGAGGTAACTGCTCACCCAATCTTTTTGCTAGACCCCCTACCCACGGTCACGGGCGATGCCACGCTACTCCAGCAGGTGTTTACAAACTTGATTGAGAATGCATTGAAGTTTAGCCGCGATCGCCACCCTGCCCAAATCACCATTGGCAGCCTCCCCGATAGCACAGTGTTTGTTCGAGACAACGGGGTTGGGTTTGATATGCGCTATGCAGATCAACTCTTTGGGGCGTTTCAACGGCTCCATTCAGAGCAAGAGTTTGAGGGGACGGGAATTGGCTTGGCGATCGTCCAGCGCATCATTCATCGGCACAATGGCAAAATTTGGGCAGAGAGCACACTGGGAGAGGGGGCAACGTTCTACTTTACTCTTAATTCTGAAGCTCTTAATTTTGAAGTCGGCAACTAGCGGTTAGCAACAACCCATGGGTTTGTTTACCAGCCCCACGTGCCGACACTGCCCTTAAAGGGACCGACAATCTCTTGCGTGATCCAACCGCCATAGAAGTCCCCCGATTGCGCCTGCACACGCTCCCCATCGAGGTAGCACGCCTCCATGCGACTGGGGTAAAACGCCACATAGTCTTTGAGGGAGGCAAAGGCATCGACCGGACTGGGATAGAACCAAGCAGCATTCTCAGCCCGTTGCTCCCCCACCTCGATCGTGTAATAGGCCGCCTGCCCCTTCCACTCACAGAAGGTCGATCGAGGGGTCAGTGTCAAATATTCTTGTTGAATGTCGCCTGGAGGGATGTAGTACACAGGAGGATGGCTTGTTTCTAAGATCCGCTTCGCTCGTTGAGTTTCTGCGATCGTCACGCCATTAAACACAACTTGAACTAATTTAGTAGAATCCTCCAATCGAGGCGGGCGGGGGTAATCCCACACTGACTCCTGTCCTGGTTGGGGCACAATTCGTTCCATACTAACGATCTACCTTTTGATGATTGGCTTTTGGTGATTGGCTTTTGGTGATTGGCTGGTTCGGGTTAGGGTTACTTGTTATCTATTCCATTGATTTTATTCTTTCATCCTTTGAAAAGTCTCTTTCCCCACTCTCCTGTTTTAATTCGGATTGGTTGCTTCCTAGCGCTATTGCTGTTGCTCTGGCTGCCGATTGCCATTCCTGCCTATTGGTTGCTATCTGACAGCAATACGATCGCGCTGATCACCATGCCAGTTTTGTTTGTTGAATTTATTGGACTACTGCGCTGGTGGGGACGAAGAATCTATCGTCAACCCTATCCCTTGCATGGATATGGGTTGCAACTCAACTACCGCAACGGGTACGAGCTTCTACAAGGATTGATCCTAGGAACCATTGTATTGGTCGTGCTCTTTTTAGTCGAAGGTTGGCTGGGTTGGCTGAGATGGCAACCTGCGGTTGGGTTGGGGCGGATTGGGCTAGAGGGATTGCTGATCAGCCGGGGGTGGGGGGTAGGGGAAGAGTTGATTTTTCGAGGATGGCTGCTGGATGAATTGCAGCGGGACTACTCCACTCGATCGGCGCTCTGGCTGAGTAGCCTGCTATTTGCGGCGCTACATTTTCTAAAACCGCTGCCAGAAATTATTCGGACATCTCCCCAATTTTTTGGGTTGGTGTTGCTAGGACTAACCCTTGTCTGGGCAAAACGCCGTACCTGCGCTCGACTGGGTCTCCCAATTGGGTTACACGCTGGGCTGGTATGGGGGTTTTACCTGATCAACGTGGGCAACTTGATTCACTATACCGATCGCGTGCCTGCCTGGGTTACCGGGATTGACGGTAACCCACTGGCAGGGATGGCTGGGTTGATTGTCCTAGGCGGACTTGCCCATTGGATGCGCGGGGCTGAGGGCATAATCTAAGTCTAGAAAAACGCGGGTTGATGGCGAAATCAAACTGAGAAACTCTTCACGAGTTT
>JAAUSV010000436.1 GCA_012032525.1 Leptolyngbyaceae cyanobacterium SL_7_1 | reverse complement strand
CAAGTTAAACCATCAGAAGGCGCAAGATGACGAGAAATTGAAAGTGCTCGAAGAGCAAATTGCTGAGAGAAGAGAAGAGCGGGATGATCCGACTATAAATGAGTTCGAGAAGTTGGTTGGACAATACTTAAAGGCAACTCCGCAGCACCAGTCAGGACAATGGCGAAGCTTAGGTGGGTTGGATGTAAGCTGTCGTAGAAAGGTTCGTCAAATTACTGATTACATCCTGATTACAAGTGCTTGTGTCTTTGTAATCGAAGCGAAGTGTTATGAGGGAAAGATTTTGGCTGAGGGAGATGCAAGACGAACTGAATGGTTTATGCAAAAGTCAACAGGTGCAAAAATCCAAATCAAAAGTGCATTTAAGCGAAACCCCTACGATCAACTATGCAGTTATGTAGATAGTGTTCGTAATAAGCTAAATCAAATCAAAGTACAAAGCGGAATCCGTATTTATGGTATTATCGTTTTTGATTTAGGAGCAGATGTTAGCGAAGTAAGTCGTCAAATTGGCGGAAATTATCACATCATTACTTTGGATAAACTTATCTCGACAATTGAAGAGATTGAAACTGGCTGCAACAATTTCCTTAAAGAAGAAATTAAATTATCACCCAAACAAATTGAGGATTTACTCTGTGGTCGCCCCCTTATTAAGGGTATTAAAAGCGGCTTAACGAAGAACAAAGTCAATTTAGTAAATCAATATGGAGCAAGAGCCTGGGGAAACTATTAACGGTGAAATGCGCCCTGAATACGATTTTTCAGGTGGTGGTTGTGGTAAACATTATGATGCTTATGGGCAAGCCAGTAATGTTGTGATTCCTGACCCAAATGTAGCAGAGATCTTCCGAGACTCAGCTTCTGTGAGTGAAGCACTACGATCGCCTGCAAAAGGTGTAAAATCCGCAGCAGTACGAGCCAGCGACTAACGTTAGAACTTAGCGATAAAATCTGTACAGTTTCCCAGTAAAAAAGCCAATGCTGGTAGGTTGTTATTAATAGAGTTGATTACCGCAGCGTGGCACTTGCTGATCAATCAAGCTCATCCAATCGGTGCTTTTCAATAATTTCTTGCTGCCTTGGTTGTTGTAGCCATAGTTCCAGTGCTTCCCCAACAACAGCACTGATCGATTCTTCTCGAATTGTGGCGATCGTTTTTACCAGCTTATCCAAGTCAGAGTCCAGGTAAATTCGTAATTCCGGTCTTTTCTTAGGATTCACTGTTACAGTTAGCCGCAAAAGTACAAGAAAATTTTCCCATCTCAAATTGCGTATTTGCGTATATGCGGATAAAATTGAAGTAATCCATTAAGGTTTATTCCCATGATTACTCTCTCCGATGATGAAGTCGCTCTGCTCAAATCCATCCTGACTGCCCTACGATCGATCAAAGTCCGTGACATCGACAAAGCCCTGGTCATCCTTGCCAAAAGCAATGGCTCACGCCAACGCCCACCACAGCCTTAACCCCAGTGTTACAGGAATTCAGTCTTGCTGATCTCCCACCATGCCTAAACATCTGACGATCGCTCAAGCCCAGCAGCAACTACCCAACCTGTCCAACGAATTAGCTGAAGAACCGATCATCATTACTCAGGATGGTGTGCCTGTGATGGCTGCGCTGAGCTACACCCACCTCACCGAACTACTCGAAACGCTCGACATTTTAACTGACAGCGACCTTGTCACCAAACTACGCCAAAGCATGGTTCAAGCTGACCAGGGTTAATATCATTTCCTGGGAGGATGCTAAAGCACAGCTAGGTCTATGAATGAAGCGCCTAATGGAGTTGATCTGCAACCGATCGGCAACAAGTAATTGAAATGGTCAACACCTTGCCCGATGAGGTGTTAGTTGAACTTGCCAACTTCATTGATTACCTTAGCTTGGATTACTACCGTGTTGAGTTTGGTTGCTGGAGGGATGGGCGTGTCCTTGCTTCCAGCGAATGTCAAACAACTTCAGCGAAAAGAACTTTTTCAACGTGATCAATGGTCTATCCAACAATCGATCGAACGATCGAAATGATCAGTAACCCTTGAGGCAGTTAGCGCTCAATCCGGTGTAACTACCCTTCACTCAATGAACGAAGCCACTGAGCGTATCGCACAATAGAAATGGTATTTCAGCCTCCCTTCCACCCATGAAGATTGTTTTGCCCGATCATATTGATTTGTTGGAGAGCGATCGTGCCGCCATCACCCAACTTGGCGATGTCACCGTCTACGACGACATCCCCCAAACTGAAGATGAATTAATCGAACGCATTGCGGGTGCAGAACTGATTACTGCCAGTTGGGTTGACATCACAGAGCATACGATCCAAAGTAGCCCCGCGCTAAAATACATCATTGCACCCGCCGTGGGTTACGACCAGATCAATGTAGAAGCGGCAGCTACGGCTGGAATTCGGGTGTTAAATTGCCCAACCCACAACGCTCAAGCCGTTGCAGAATACACGATCGGGCTAATTTTTGCCGTCACTCGCTACCTGCTACCCGCCAACAAAGCCTTGCAGAATGGCGAGTGGAACCCCCGTGCCTACCGGGGAACTGAACTGGCGGGCAAGATCTTGGGATTAATTGGACACGGCAACAGTGGCAAGGCGGTGGAGCGACTGGCAACCGCACTAGAAATGCAGGTGGAGTGGTCGTCCTCCAAAACACCAGCCAAACGGTTAGATGAGTTAATTGCCCGTGCCGATATTCTCAGTCTGCATCTGCCTTTAAGTTTGGCATCTTGGCATTTATTAGACGAACGGCGCTTGGGGTTGATGAAGCCGACTGCCTATCTGATCAATACGGCACGAGGGGCGATCGTCGAGCAAGCCGCTCTGCTCACCGTCCTTCAGGAAAAGCGGATTGCTGGAGCCGCATTGGATGTATTTGAGAACGAGCCGATCACCGATCGCCCTAGTGAACAAATTTTGGCGCTGGCGCAGCTCGACAACGTGGTGGCGACTCCCCACATTGCCTACAACACCGATGAGACCACCGATCGGTTGGGCAAGGAGTTGATTTGCAACTTAGAATCCTGCCTGCATGGAGAACCCATCAATCTAGTGAATTAGAATTACCAGAGAACAACCTCTACACAGCCAATCAGATTTTTGATCCTGAGTTTCCTGTCGGCATCAATCAACTCTAGTTCTACCAATCTTGCTTTCAGCCCTGTGGCTGCAAAGGAAACTCCCTGTGGATCTGCCAACGCTGTCCATCGTGTTGCAGTAGCACCAGCCGATCGCCGACAAACTCAAACTCGACAGGGCGCGATCGCAACTCTTCCCAAGCTGCTCTGAATGTTTGGCGGGTGATATTGCGCGAGGCAACGGTGAGGTGGGGGGCAAAGGGACGCTGCTGGGATTTTGGGTCAACGATTGCTAAAATCGCTGCCAACTGTGCCATCAGCGCCGCTTGCAATTCCAATAAACCAGGCGTTCTTACCACGTTGATGTAAAGCACTCGCGGGGCAAAGGCTCCAAACCCCACCAGGTTCACGGGAACGGCTTTGGCATGATGGGCAAATTCTGCTAGGCATTGAATTAACCGATGGCGCTCCTCCAGGTGCCATTCAAAGGGGGGTTGCAACGTCACATGGGGCGGGGCTTTGGCAGTGCGGGTGTGGTAGCGATCGCCCAGTTCCCGAATCACCCCCTCCGCATAGCTCTGAATCTCCACAGGAGGCACTAGGGCAATGAAAAACCGCACCGGGGATGCCATCACGCCTCTGCCAAAATTAAATTGAGTGCTGTGTGCAGAACGGCGGCTTGATCAAGCA
>JAAUSV010000435.1 GCA_012032525.1 Leptolyngbyaceae cyanobacterium SL_7_1 | reverse complement strand
TAGTCAAGCTGACATCTGGACAACGTAAATCCACTCAATTCACCGCGATGTTCGTTGTCCTTGAGAAATTTCAGCATGGAACCCCAACCACAACCCAAGTCTAAAATCTTTTCGTCGCCCTTCAACTGCAACAGCGATCGCAGATAGGCAGCTTTGTTGGTTTGGGCTTGTTCTAGCGTCTCCTGTTCGCTCTGAAACTCCGCACAACTGTAGAACTTATACTGGGTATCGAGAAACAACGCATAGAAATCATTGGAGACATCATAATGCGCTGCAATGCCCGTGGCGTGATCCGTGGCTAATAACTCATTCAGGTAGGCTTTGCGCATTGGCACAGGGGGATAGGAGCGGGCAAGCCATTCTGTGGATGCAGAAGTCGGTTTAGTCCAAAACTGCCAGTTTTCCTCAGCTTCTAGGGGTGTGGGAGAATGAATCCGAGCATTGGCGATCGCATACACCAACCCACGCTGAAGCAAATCCCTAGACAACGGAAGCAATCTCACTGAAGTCTTCATGGTGTTCCTCCTGGCTCAATCTTGTAGTGAACGGGCAATTAACCCAACGAGCAGCGGTAGGATTTATTTACGTAGGATGCATACACTTGATCCCATTTTAGGCTGGTTATTCTAGACAACCCAGTGGAATCGCTAATCTCAGTCCCCTATTGCGCATATAATCAAAAAGTTCAAATCGATCGATAGAGAGGCATGGCTCGGTTAACCACAAAACCTCAGCGACCTGCTCTACGTTCTGCGTCCTTTAATGGGCTTGGGTTGACCGTGTCGATTCACACGGATTTATTGTGGGCATTGATTGGGTTGATCTTGACCATTGGGGGCACTTTTTTGGAAGTGTTCATTACCAGTGCGCCTTGGAGTTGGCTCGGTCAAGGCGTTGAGGCGCGATCGCTCGGTGTCTCGTTTCAAGTCGGAGCTGTCCTGCTGATTGCCTGCATCGGCGGCAGAAATGCAGCGGTGATGTCACAGATTGCCTACCTGGTGTTGGGGTTGACCTGGTTTAATGTCTTTACCCAAGGAGGGGGGTTGGAATACATCTATCGCCCTAGCTTTGGCTACTTGCTAGGCTTTATTCCTGGAGCGTGGATCTGTGGGTCTATTGCCTTTCGCACCCTGCCGCGATTGGAGTCCTTGGCGTTTAGTTGTCTATGCGGGTTGGCGGCGGTTCATCTGAGCGGCATTGGCTATCTTCTATTGGCAACCCAATCCTTTCGTTGGATCGATACAACCGTACTGCCCTTGAGCAACCTGCTTGTCACCTACTCGCTTAACCCCCTCCCAGGACAGCTTGTGGTTGTTTGCGCAGTGACGCTGATTGCCTTTGTTCTAAGACGACTGCTGTTCTACTAAGTGGAGTGGTGCCAGCGCACCGCTGCGATCGACTCTGCCCATCTTTTTTTTGCCTCTTGCAATTGGTATGACGATTAAAAATTCTCTCTTTTGGATTGCTGCCTTTGTCGGCTTAATGGCAGATCAGGTGACGAAGTATTGGGTCGTGCAAGGAATGCGACTGGGGGAGTCAATTCCGCTGTGGCAGGATGTGTTTCACTTCACCTACACCACCAATGACGGAGCCGCCTTTGGCATGTTTGATGGCGGGGTGTGGTGGCTGCGCTGGTTGTCTCTGGTGGTCGGGTTGGGCTTAATGGCAGTGGCAATTTTTGGTCCGCCTTTGAGGCGGTGGGAGCAGTTAGGCTGGGGATTTGTGCTAGCAGGGGCATTGGGAAATGGCATCGATCGCTTTGCTGCGGGGGAAGTGGTGGATTTCTTAGATGCTCGGTTCATTCGGTTGCCGATTCTCAATCAAACCTTCCCTATCTTTAATCTGGCAGATGTATTTATTAATGTGGGCATCGTCTGCCTAATCGTGGCGATGTTTTATGACTCCCCTCCAACCAAAAATGGCGATCGCCCCCATTCCTCTCACAATTATTAAGCCCCTTAGCGGCTAAATAGATGAATGACAATCCGCCTTATGTCATACTATTTAACAGAATTTTTATTTTTTATTGAATTCATCCTTCTCACCCATGAGCACTGAAGTGATTGAACCGGAAGCGCTCGATCGCCACGAGTGCCTAGCATGTGGCTATATTTATGAACCTGCTAAGGGCGATGGTAAATCGATTTCCGCAGGGACTGCGTTTAGCGCTCTGCCCGCCGAGTGGCGTTGCCCCGTGTGTGGTGCCCGAACCAACCGATTTACCAACATTGGTCCGTTGGGCAACCCCTCTGGCTTCAAAGAAAATCTCCGCTACGGTCTAGGGGTAAATGGGCTGACCCCAGCTCAGAAAAATCTCCTGATTTTTGGTGGGCTTGCCATTGGGTTCATTTTCTTTTTGAGCTTGTATGGGCTGCGATAGCGCCTTTAGCTCCAAACCATCCCGATCTCCTGTCTAGACTACGACCTGTGGTGCGATCGCCCCTCGCTTGTTCCAACCTGTGCAACGATTACTAAACTTCAATGAACGCTATTTTCAAATTCTTCAAGCAAATCGGATTACTCCTGGTGGTAGGGCTTTTATGCAGCAGTTGCACAAAAGTATTCTTGCCTACGCTTGAGTCCAACCCCTGGCAAGTTGTGCCGCTACCCACGGCTGTCACCCTGTCAGATGTGGCATTTGTCAATGCTGATCACGGTTGGCTTGTGGGCAAAGATTCTACGCTGCTAGAAACGTTCGATAGTGGCAAAACCTGGCAACCCCGCACCCTCGATCTTGATCAGCAGTCCTACACCTTCAACTCGGTGAGCTTTTCGGGTGAGGAAGGGTGGGTGGCTGGACAGCCCAGCATTTTGCTCCACACCACCGATGGGGGAAAGTCGTGGTCAAATGTGCCGCTCAGTGACAAGTTGCCGGGTTCGCCCCGGCTGATCACTGCTCTGGGAACTAAAGCAGCGGAACTGACCACCGACATCGGCGCCATCTACCGCACCCAGGATGCAGGGCGTACCTGGCAAGCGCTGGTGCAGCAAGCCGTTGGGGTGGTTCGTAATATTACGCGCTCGTCGGATGGTAAATACGTTGCCGTTTCCTCGCGGGGAAATTTCTACTCCACGTGGCAACCAGGGCAGGATGCTTGGGAACAGTTTAATCGCACCAGCTCACGTCGCCTCCAGAGCATGGGCTACTCCATCGATGGCGGCTTGTGGCTACTGGCACGGGGAGGGATTGTGCAGTTTAGTACCGACGACCTGTCCGAGTGGGGAGAGCCTATCACGCCGGAATTTGCCACAAGCTGGGGATTGTTGGATTTAGCCTACCGCACTCCCACGGAAGTGTGGGTGGCAGGGGGCAGTGGCAATCTGCTGTGCAGTCTTGATGGGGGAAAGACTTGGCTCAAGGACAAGGCGGTAGAAAACGTTCCCGCTAATTTCTACAAAGTGGTGTTTATCACGCCGGAGCAAGGGTTTGTGTTAGGACAGGATGGAGCGTTGTTGCGTTACGAGCCAGCTAAGGCTGCTTAGTAAAGTCTGCTAGACTAGCACGCTTTCGCGGGGCTATCGAGCAGATTTTATAATTCAATTAGTTTTGCTTGTGACGTACTACTCACTCCTTTATCATATAGATCAAGATTTCAGTTGTTTTGGGAGAGCACCTATGGCTGGTTCTACAGGGGAACGCCCTTTTTCAGATATTGTCACCAGTATTCGCTACTGGATTATCCACAGCATCACCATTCCGGCATTGTTCATTGCAGGATGGCTCTTTGTCAGCACAGGTCTAGCCTATGATGTCTTTGGCACTCCTAGACCAAACGAATACTTCACCCA
>JAAUSV010000434.1 GCA_012032525.1 Leptolyngbyaceae cyanobacterium SL_7_1 | reverse complement strand
ACCCGACTCCGTACAGACGCGATTAATCGCGTCTCTTCCCCCTACCCTACTCCCCCTCTAGCAAACTATCTAAAGCCGCTCTAATCTCACTGACGGTGGTAGTGGTCGTGCCAAATTGACGAATCACAATACTGGCAGCCAAGTTGCCCAGGACAGCGGCTTCCCAAGGAGAGGCACCCGCAATCAGTCCCAGGGTGAGGGCAGCGACCACCGTATCGCCCGCCCCGGTCACATCAAACACATCCGTGCGATTAAAAGCGGGGATGGTCTGTTCACCACTCTGGCGATCGAACAGACTCATCCCCGCTTCGCCACGGGTAATCAACATGTATTCAGCCTGCGTTAAGTCTAAAAGTGCTCGTCCCGCCTGACGCAGCGTTGTAGCATCGGTAATCTCAAACCCCACCGCCTTTTCTGCCTCTGGCAGGTTTGGAGTAAACAGGGTCGCCCCTTGGTAGCGGTGTAAACTTTTTTGCGTATCGACGATCGCCCGTGCATGACCCAAGGCAGCGTCAATCACTGGGGAAGTCAAGGTGCCATCTCCATAGTCGGAGCAGACCACCGCATCGACGCTCTGCCGATGCTGGTGAATATAGTGAGCCAGTTGCCCTTGCAGGGCTGCGTCTGGCAGTTCATCGGACTTGCGATCGACTCGAACGATCTGCTGCGTCACCGATTGGCGAGAGTGTCCAGAGATCCGCGTTTTAGTCACGGTCGGGCGATCGGCATCCTCCAAAATTCCCTGGGTATCGATCCCCACCGCCTCAAACATGGCACGCAGCGATCGCCCCTGATCGTCCTTGCCCACCAACCCGACTGCCTTCACCTGCGCCCCCAACTTTGCCAGGTTAAAGACCGCGTTGGCTCCACCACCCGGCGTTTGCCGAGTCGATTCGTGGCGCAAGATCAAAACGGGGCTTCCCGCGAAATCCGCTCCACCTGACCCGTGACAAATTCATCAACGGTGAGATCGCCAATCACCAACACCCGTGCTTGATCAAAGGCATCGAGCAACTGAAACAATCGATCGGCACTGGCATGGAGGCGATCGACAAATCCATTATCCACAGTCATGGTCCCTCCAACAAATCAGGCTACCCGCTTGAAGTGGGTAGCCAGTTTCCTATCTTACAGGTGGAATGGGCAGGCTAGCGATCGCTCTTGACGAATTGCTAATTGCTAATTGCTAATTGCTAATTGCGGCTCTCCACTTAGCTCGCCTCCGGCAACACGATCGCGGTACAGCCCTCTTGCCGGGCAAACTTCACCTTCACCAAGTAGGGAATGTTGCTCTCGGTTGATTCTCCCAGGGGAATGCCCTCAACGTCATACTCTTGGGGAATCAGTTTTTGAGCCGCTTGATCAAAGATCAAATAGCCCGATCCCCGCACTTGTTCTGCTTCTCCGACAATCTCCCCTGCGGCGCTGACCATGATGCCAAACCAGACTTCAGCGCGATCGAGGTTGCGAATTTGGCAAGCTGCCTTTGGAAACGTGGTGGGAATTTCGATGCCCTGGGGAGCCGGGAGAGTTTCCCCTTCATCCTCCGGATTAACCGTAGGTCGCCAAGCACCTGCCTCCTGCTGGCTGCCGAGCCACTGGGTATAGCGACTGCTACCATCGGATTGCGTCGTGCCCTCCTCTCCATAGGGACGCAACAGGGCTTCGAGTTGTCGCTGGGCAGACAACCGTTCCTCTAACTGAGCCTGACTATCCACAGGGGCGGAGGGACTGGGAGCGGTTGGAGACACAGAAGGCTGGGGCGCATTTGGACTATTGCCCTCTGTGCCTTCGGTGGGCGGAATTGCCGGAGGAGTGTTGGTCGCCGGAGGAGTAGAGGGAGGAGCGATCGTCGGATTGGGCAAATCGCCGGGGGCGCACCGGGAATGGGCAAAATCGATCGGTTGCGGGGAGTGGGAAAGCGCGACTGTACCCGTGGCAAAGGGGTGGGCGTAATCAGCGGGAAGGGGAGCCGGGGGCTGATCGGAAAGGTGGAGAGGGGTGGCTGATTGAGACCTGTAGAGTAGGGATTGGGCGGGAGTGGATAGGCACTACTTGGTGGGATGACTGGAACTAGGGAATCGGGAGTCGAAAAATTGGGAAGCCGACTGCGCTCACTGGCTGTTAATTCCAAGACTCCCACTGGATCGACGATCGCAGGTTCCTCAGCATTGGAGGAGGCTAACGGCAGGACGG
The DNA here is from genome assembly GCA_012032525.1 of Leptolyngbyaceae cyanobacterium SL_7_1. Classification (GTDB taxonomy): domain Bacteria; phylum Cyanobacteriota; class Cyanobacteriia; order Elainellales; family Elainellaceae; genus JAAUSV01. The sequence continues at coordinate 1,597 of JAAUSV010000434.1, read as the reverse complement.
GCAACAGTGTCAACAATAGCCCGTGCACTCCCAACGATGCCAAGGTAGACAATCCGGTGGGCTGACGGAAGTAGCGTTGCAGCGTGGCTGGCACTGACTGAATTGCATCAATATATGGCATAACTCCCGCTGGAAAAACAGGTCTCAATAGTTCTATCTCAGGATAGCGAATCGCCGCTACCGTGAGGATGGAGATTGGTCAATATTGAAATTGGTAGGTGGGGCGATCGACATGGTTCCTACAAGTAGGTGAACCGCTCGGCTTTTTGCAGTGCAATGAGTTGTTGATGAAGACGCTCGATCTAAAGGTAACCATCAAAAGTGCTGATACCACCCTGCAATTCCAGACTTGACTTGCAAAGTTTCTATTTAGTTTCTCAAAGTGAGGCATTATCTCGCAAATCTGACAGATAATAACGGAGAAATAAGTGCTTATCCATCAGACCTTAAGCTGAATGCAGCATTAGCCTTCTCAATCCCAGTTATTGAGCTTAGCTTTTCCTTAGACATGTCAAATTTAGCGAGGCTACAAAACAAACAAATATGAGTATTATCCATAATCGTCAGATCAAATCGACTCTTGAAAAAAATTTTAGAGATCTAATAGATTTATCGGATTGTAACAGAAGATCTGAATCAGAAAAATCAAATTCTTTCTTTTCTAGAAGTCTTGCAGCACTCGCAATAAAAATATTGGCAGATGCCTCTACTGAAGATGCAGTTAGATCTGTAACAGATAGCTTCAACGATAACGGAATAGATGCAATCTTTTACAACAGGAATGAAAAGATTCTGTATATTGTTCAAGCAAAATGGAAGCAAGATGGAAGCGGCTCAATTGAGCTAGGTGATACTCTTAAATATTTGGAGGGCTTTAAAGACTTACTGAATTTAGATAAAGACAAATTTGGTGACAAAGTTAAAGCTTTATTTTCAACGATAGAGGAAGCACTTGATGATGTTGGAACTCGCTTCATGTTAGTCATTGTTTATTCGGGTAAACAGGACTTGTCAGTGGATGTTAAGGCTCGAGTTGAGACGCGCATTAAAGAATTAAATGATATTTCAGAAGTGGTGACGTTGCGAGTTCTTAAGCAATCGAATTTATATAACTATATAGTTCAAGGAATGCAAGGTCAGCCTATTGATGTAGATCTTGCTCTATTTGAATGGGGGCAGTGTCAAGAGCCATATCAAGCATTTTACGGTCGAGTGTCAGCCTTGGACATAGCAGAATTATGGAGTACTTATTATCCACATCTATTTGATCCAAACATTAGAATGTTTTTAGGAGAAACAGACGTAAATCAAACATTAATAGATACTCTACGTCATGAGCCTGAGAAGTTTTGGTATTTCAATAATGGAATTACAGCTCTCAGCTCCTCAATTAAAAAGAAATCTATAGGAGGCAGTTCCAGACAAACTGGTTACTTTGAGTGCAAGGATTTCAGAATTGTCAATGGTGCTCAGACGGCTGGTGCAATAGCTTTTGCTGCCTCTCGGTTTCCAGATGCTATCGCAAATTCTTATGTCACAATCCGAATTATTTCCCTAGAAGGATCACCTGACAATTTTGATAAAGCAGTTACGAAAT
>JAAUSV010000433.1 GCA_012032525.1 Leptolyngbyaceae cyanobacterium SL_7_1 | reverse complement strand
GGATATCCGGGGTAGGCGAACCACGGCGATCGTCAGATCAGAGCGGGCTGCTTTACCGGGACGATCGAGCAGCGACAGGGAATCCTCAGCGGGGAACAGGTAATCGAGCCAGGGGATCACCCCCACTACCGGGATATTCGTCCGGTTTTCCAGCCACTCGATCCCCGACTGCAACAGCGATCGCTGTCCACGAAACTTGTTAATAATCACACCTTTCACTAGGGCGCGTTCCTCTGGCTCTAGCAGTTCCAGCGTCCCCACCACATGGGCAAAGGCTCCCCCCCGATCGATATCGACGACCAGCAGGGTTGGCGCATTCAAATGTTTGGCGATGCGCATATTGGTGAGGTCGCGGTGCTTCAGGTTAATCTCGGCGGGGCTACCCGCCCCCTCACACACCACTACGTCAAACTCTTCGCTCAGGCGGGTGAGGGATTCGTCGATCGCCTGCCATCCGGCATCAAAAAACTGCTCATAATATTCCGCCGCACTGGTGCGACCCGCCACCTTGCCTTTGAGAATCACCTGGGAGGTCATATCTCCCTGGGGTTTCAGCAGGATGGGATTCATTTCTACGCGGGGTGTGACTCCGGCTGCCCACGCTTGCACCGCTTGCGCGTAGCCAATTTCTCCTCCGCTGGCGGTGACGTAGGCATTGAGCGCCATGTTTTGTCCTTTGAAGGGCACTACTCGCCATCCCTTTTTGCTGAGAATGCGACAGATCGCCGCTGTCATCAACGATTTCCCAGCATGGGACGTAGTCCCCACAACCATCATGGCTTTCATTCAGATACCTCCGAGAAAATCGGTAGTAGAAGGGCGCGATCGTTCAAATCTGTGACACTACTCAGAGCACTACAGCGTGGGTAAGTTCTTAAATACTGTCGATGGATTGGCACAGGCAGTTCCCTCCCCAATCCCCCTGCTGGCATCAATCCTAACCCATTGCTCAAGCGAAATTGTTGAAGCCAAATCAAAGCTCGCCACGGACAGAGACTCCGTTTGAAGGTGGCGTCAGTAGAAATGGCGATGACCAAATTCAAGGATGGTGGGGCAAAGGGGATTGGGCTAAAAGCAAAACTACTGTAACCAATTTGGTAAGCGCACCCAGCGATTGATGGCGTTAGCGAGGCGATCGAACAAAGACACGGGTTTTAGCCGCCCAGTGGAGTGCCAGCGATTGAGGAGTTGTCTGCCCATTGGGGTTAGTCGAAAACTATCGGTCAGTCCTTGCCCATCCACCTCACGTCGGAGCACACCCACTTGAATTAACCAGAGCAATTGGTTTTCTGCCGCTAGTTCTAGGAGGGGTTGGCGGGTGTAGTTGTGCCGGACACCGTCACTGCCTGCGATCGCTTTGAGGTCAATTCCCTGTTCACGCATTGCTAAAAACAGGGGTAGACAAAATGGCGCACAACGAACCGCCCGATCTGCCCGATTGAGGGCATGGGGAGAATATTGAATCGACTGAACAATCCTGGACTCAACCGGGGTCATCCTTACTCGCTCCATAGTGGCATCACTCAAACTCATGCCAATGATATTTGTTCGTGTCTATTGTATGTCTTTTCCCAATAGCAGGCGAGCTTTCAGGAGAATCGTCTACCAAAGCAAGAAAAATTTGTTAGATTCGATACTTTTTTTGGCGACTAATTCGCAACTCTCTTATACATGGTGCAAGTGGCGCAGTCTCCCCGGAGATCCGTTGCTTGTGCGCTCAAGATTAATATCAAAGCTTCTAGGGTTCCGGTGGGGGCGTTCCTCAGCTCCCATGCTGGTCCGAGAGAGGCGAGCTAGTCGCTATCACTAGCCACACGGCGGGAAAAAAGCCCGGGAGAACAGTCAAATTGGCTGTACTTCCGGCTTTTTATTTGGGCGATACCACATCTAGGATTGATTTCAGGGAAAAAGCTATGACTGATTCAGTGTTTCAAAGTCCAAACGGGTATGGATCGCAAGCCAGCCGTGCCCTCGATCTCGAAGCCCAATTGCCGATGACAGGTTGGCAACAGGAAGTTGCCCAGGGGTTGGAGTATGGGTTAGAAGCGGCGGAGAGTATTCGCGATCGCTCCATTCCCACCTTCTCGCGGGGCGAACTCCCCCACTTTGCGGGCATCAACACGTTCTTGAAAGCGCCCTATCTGGAGGACGTGCGCCGGGTGGGGGAATTTGATGTGGCGATCGTCGGGGTGCCCCACGATTCTGGCACCACCTACCGCCCCGGCACCCGCTTTGGTCCCCAGGGAATTCGCCGGATCTCTGCCCTGTATACGCCCTACAACTTTGATCTGGGCATCGATTTGCGGGAGCAGATCACCCTCTGTGACGTGGGCGATATCTTCACCATTCCTGCTAACAACGAGAAATCCTTTGACCAGATTTCCAAAGGCATCGCCCATATTTTCAGTTCAGGAGCATTCCCGATTATTTTGGGCGGCGACCACTCCATCGGCTTTCCCACGGTGCGCGGCGTCTGTCGGCACCTGGGCGATAAAAAAGTGGGAATTATTCACTTCGATCGCCACGTCGATACCCAGGAAACCGACCTGGATGAGCGGATGCACACCTGCCCCTGGTTCCACGCCACCAACATGGCAAATGCCCCTGCCAAAAATCTGGTGCAACTGGGCATCGGCGGCTGGCAAGTCCCCCGCCAAGGCGTCAAGGTCTGCCGGGAACGGGCAACCAACATCCTCACCGTCACCGACATCATGGACATCGGCTTGGATGCGGCGGTGGATTTTGCCCTGGAACACGCCCTGGATGGCACCGATTGCGTCTACATCAGCTTTGACATCGACTGCATTGACGCCGGATTTGTCCCCGGCACTGGTTGGCCCGAACCCGGCGGCTTGCTGCCCCGCGAAGCCCTCTACTTGCTGGGCAAAATCATCCAAAAAGCCCCCGTCTGTGGTTTAGAAGTCGTGGAAGTCTCCCCGCCCTACGACATCAGCGACATCACCGCCCTGATGGCAACCCGCGTGATTTGCGATGCGATGGCGCATCTGGTGTTGTCGGGACAACTGCCCCGCAGGGAGAAGGCGGCTTATATCCATGCCGAAGCCAACATGCAGGTCGATGCGGCGTGGACGTAAGCAATGCACGAAACCGACATGACCAAAGCCCTGATCCTCACCGTGCGCGATTGGTGGGAATCCCAGCCCGATCGCCCAGAGATAGCCAAGGTGCATCTAATTGTGGGGCAATTTACCTGTGTGGAACCGGCGAGTTTGCAATTTGCCTTTGAGGTGCAGACCCGCCACACCTTCCTTGCCGGAGCCGAATTAGCGATTCGGGAGACCCCCCTAATTGCCTTCTGTCACCGTTGCCAAACGGAGTATCAACCGGAAATTGGCATTCAGTATAGTTGTCCGACCTGTCGATCGCCAATGGAAGACATTCGATCGGGGCGGGAGTTGAAGATCGATCGGATTGAGCATCGGGGAACAGCAGTTAGCGGTTAGCAGTGCGCCTACTGATTGCTTGGAATGCCCATTGTCTTCTGGGATGGGCATCTTGCCCGTCCGAATTGGGCGGGCAGGATGCTCACCCCACAAGAGGGAGAAGGAGAATTCTTCTCCGGGTTCCAACCCTCAACTTCCGAGTTCCAACCCTCAACTTCCAAGTTCCGAACCCCAATCTCCAAGTTCCAATCCCCAACCTCCCCCTTCATCCTTCATCCCTCCAACCCCATGCACCAAACCTTTGACGCTGCCCTAGAACTCAACCTGCTCCACGCCAACCAAGCTGGAGCCGACCACAACCGATCGCACTTTGACCAATGGGGCATCACCTGCCT
>JAAUSV010000432.1 GCA_012032525.1 Leptolyngbyaceae cyanobacterium SL_7_1 | reverse complement strand
TTGACACAATTAGCAGTGACTGCTCATCTAGGATTGTCGCCAATTCTCAGTCTGTAGGCTAGGAATCCGATCGAACTCTCGTTGGTTTGCTGTAACCATGATCAAGTTATGTTGAAGGGCGGTCGCTGCAATTAAGACATCGTAAGCACCGATTGGTTGCCCTTGAGATTTGAGGGCAGCGCGGATTTGGGCAGTTTGTTCAGCATAGCTCCAGTTCACGAGGCGGAAGCAGTTCGCCTCGGTGAGATTCAAACGCTGGAAAATCAGGGCTTGCCTCGTAGGACAAGATAGACTCCGACCATTGAGCAGTGGAAACAGATGGTGGTTGAATCGTCTGACGTAATGTTTGTAGGATTAGGGTTTGCAATGGAATATTGGATTGCTCTGCTTGACGGAGCAGGTCTTGCTCAAGATCTGGTGGTAAGTCGATCGTGATTTGCATAACTTTATTTCCCCAAGGGTTATCGAATCTGACTGCTGCGTAGACTCCTACTGAACTTAGGAGCAAAAACATGATTAAACCATTGCCTAAATTCTTTGTGAAGTTTTCTAGTTCCTGAGACTTATAGTCCTTTTTCGACATGCTCAGCAGCAATGAGGGCAGAACTCTTTCTCAAGGAGAACCTCCTTTAAATTGTCCTCAAAGACAACCCAACTGATAATTTGAGCAGACTAACAGCGATTAGCCCAAATTAAGCGATCTACCCCACAATAGAGATGGCGCATTTCAATCCCTAGCATGGTTAGTCTCTCATCTGTTTCACCCGCAACTTGGCTACCAGAACTGCTGGCTCCGGCGGGCAATTGGGAGTGTGCCAAAGCCGCCGTTGAGAACGGAGCAGATGCGATCTACTTTGGACTCGATCGCTTTAATGCGCGAATGCGGGCAGAAAACTTTACCACCGCCGATCTGCCTGAGCTGATGGCGTTTCTGCACCAGAGAGGTGTTAGGGGTTACGTGACGCTGAATACGTTGATTTTTACAGAGGAACTAGTCGAGGCAGAGCAATACCTACGGGAAATCATCACAGCCGGAGTGGATGCGGTGATTGTGCAGGACGTGGGGATTTGTCGATTGATTCGCCATTTATCGCCCGATTTTCCGATTCATGCCTCGACTCAGATGACGATTACCAGTGCCGCAGGGGTTGCCTTTGCCCGATCGCTCGACTGCCAACTCGTCGTGCTTGCCCGCGAATGCTCCCTCAAGCAGATCAACAAAATTCAACAGCAACTTGAGCAGCAGGGTACGGGGCTACCGCTGGAAGTGTTTGTGCATGGGGCGTTGTGTGTTGCCTATTCTGGGCAGTGCCTTACCAGCGAAGCTTTGGGGGGACGGTCTGCCAATCGCGGGGAGTGTGCCCAAGCCTGCCGGATGCCCTACGAACTGGTGGCAGACGGCAAACTGGTGGATCTGGGCGATCGCCAATATCTCCTCAGTCCCCAGGATCTAGCGGGTTTAGACGTGTTGCCCGATTTGGTTAAAACCGGGGTGACGTGCCTAAAAATTGAAGGACGACTGAAAACCCCGGAATACGTTGCCAACGTCACCCAAGTCTATCGCCGCGCACTCGATCGGGTGCAGCAATCGGCAGAGGCGGTTGGGACTGGCGATCGCTACAACCTGGAGATGGCGTTTTCTAGAGGCTTATCCACGGGTTGGTTCAACGGAATCGACAATCAAGCGCTAGTCCACGCCCGATTTGGCAAAAAACGGGGAGTTTATTTGGGCGAAGTCACCCAGATTCGCGGGGAACAGGTGATCCTGCGATTAGAGGCTCCACTCAAAGCTGGAGATGGTGTCGTGTTTGATAACGGACATCCAGCGGCTCAGGAGCAGGGGGGGACGGGTGTACTCGATCGACCTGCGAGGACACATTGCCACCCTCCAATTTGGACGACGCGATCTAGATTTGCGTCAGGTGCATGTGGGCGATCGGGTGTGGAAGACCAGTGACCCCCACCTCGATCGGCAATTGCGCCAGAGTTTTGCAGGGGATACCCCCCACTACCAGCGTCCAATTCATCTAGAGGTGCATGGCACGATCGGGCAACCGTTGACGTTGATCGTGCGCGACACCGAGGGACACATTCTGCAACTTGAATCCGCCATGCCGCTAGTGGAAGCCCACAACAAACCCCTGACCGGGGAACGGTTACGCGAACAATTAGGACGATTGGGCAATACTCCGTTTATCTTGGGCGATCTAACCAGTCATTTGAGCGGAGCAGTCCTATTGCCAGTTAGCGAACTGAATCGGTTGCGGCGAGAAGCTGTTGAGCAATTATTGACTGTGCGATCGCAGCCCAAGCGCTGGCAACTGCATTCCCAGGCAACGCTGACAGACCTGATGCCGTCGCCCGAACCGATAGCAGAGTCCCAACCCCATCTGATTGTTCTAGTCCGGCATATAGAACAACTACCAGCGGCGATCGCCGCTGGCATCAAAACCCTCTATTGCGAATTTGAAGATCCCCGCGCCTATCGCACCGCTGTACAGCAGGCGCGTCAACAAGCTCCAGATATAAGTATCTGGGTTGCCCCTCCCCGGATTACCAAACCGGGAGAACGCTGGATTTTAGAACAGGTGCGATCGAGTGGGGCAGACGGCTATCTTGTGCGCAATTACGATCACTTACAGTTCTTTGCTGCTGAGCGATGTATTGGAGATTTTTCCCTCAATCTGGCAAATCCGTTGAGTGCTGCCCACTTCAAACAACTGGGATTGGAGCGGTTGACGGCTTCCTACGATTTGAATATCTCCCAGTTGGAAGCCTTGCTGCAAGCCGCTCCTCCCGCTTGGTTTGAGGTGACGATTCATCAACACATGCCAATGTTTCACATGGAGCACTGCGTGTTTTGTGCCTTCCTGTCCGAGGGAACCGATTTCACCAATTGCGGTCGCCCTTGCGAAAGCCATCAAGTGACATTGCGCGATCGCGTTGGCATCGAACATGTCCTCCATGCCGATGCCGGATGCCGCAACACCGTGTTTAACGGCACGGCGCAAACGGGTGCAGAATACGTTCAGCGCCTAATCAAGGCTGGATTGCGCCACTTCCGTATTGAATTTGTCAACGAATCTGCTTCTGAAGTCCGGCAAACGATCGATCGCTACTGCCAACTATTACAAGGAACCCTCATGGGAACACAACTCTGGCGCGAACTCAACCTCCAACGCCAATTGGGAGTCACTAGAGGCAAATAATAGATTTTTGTAGGGGCACGGCATTGCCGTGCCCCTCCAGACAATTCACTTTCTCAGTCCTCATGCTTGAACAACCTGTTGAGCAACTTCCAAAAACCGTTGCAATGCAGCGGAGGTTTCCTGATGTCGCCAAGCGATCGCAATCGTCGCCTCTGGCGTAGGTTCTCTCAAAGATTTGTAGACAACTCCAGTACGTTGCAGATTTTGCAAAGACAGGGGAACGATCGCGACTCCCATACCTGCGGCGACGAGGCTAATGATGGTTTGCATTTGAATCGCTTCTTGGGCAACCCGTGGGCTAAAGTTTGCCTGTTGACAGAGGCTGATGATCTGGTCATAGAGTCCTGGGGCGAGCGATCGGGGAAACAAGATAAAGGGTTCGCTGGCGATCGCTGGTAGAGAGATTTCAGGCTCAGCGATCAGGGGATGGGTTTCGGGGAGGGCGATCGCCAACGGTTCCCGCAAAATTGTTAAGGTTGCAAATTGGCTAGGGTCGATCGGTGGGCGAACAAATCCTACATCGAGGCGGCGTTCCTGCATCCATTGCAATTGTTGATCTGTTGTCAATTCATACAGTGTCAAATTTACCTGGGGAACC
>JAAUSV010000028.1 GCA_012032525.1 Leptolyngbyaceae cyanobacterium SL_7_1 | reverse complement strand
AATTTAACTGCAATTGCTTACCCAGATCGATGAAGCGTTCTAACCATTGCACCTGCGTCACGGCTAACTCAGGTGAATCATAGAGCAACTGCCAAAGCGATCGCAAAATCAGCCGTTCTAGTGCCTGTTTCAGAGTGGTTAGTTTCAAGTGACAGCGGAGGTGATGGGCTTCGGTGGCGATCGCCTCCAATTCCGACAGGTAACTCAAGCACAACGGCGATGGATTCAGCGTATCCCCCAATTCCCGCTCCAGGGATTGGAAGGTGGTGAGGGCACGGTGCTCGATCGCAATCTCTGCCGCCACCTGTAACTCATGGGGCACTTGCAGTTCATCTCGATGAAATGCCATCAAAACCCCATAGTTATCGCGGTAAACCTGGGTGTAGAGTTGATCCAGTCGCAACAGAGTTTCCTGACTGAGGAGTTGCATGATGCGGTGGCGATCTTCAGCAAACAGATTCTGCAAGCCAAAGCTTTGATTGCCAAAGGCTTGACTCATTGCCAAAATCGTCTGTGCCGCACTTGCCTGATTCAACGATTCAAACAGCGATTCCTTCAGTTGACTGTAGAGTCGTCGTCCGACAAACGGCTGAATGCAGCAATGGAAATCCCATCCGCCCAAGTGCAGCACGGCAAACACCAAATTTGCCCGTTCTTGAGTGATCTCGGAGGTCAGTTGCACCTGTCCGACAGCCAGAGTCAGCGATCCCATGCGTTGCAATTGATAGTCCAATTGCTGCACCAGATAGCAATACACCCGTTGCTCGACGGGGTAGGTGGTGAGCAGGGAGCCGATCGCATAATGCGCTGCCACCTGTTCCAAGCTCACCTGCGCGGGTTGCACCAACAGGCGATACACCTCCGCGCCGTGTTTGAAGTAGTCCACATTGCTGGGGATCGTAGCTAGGCGTTTGACGAACTCCCGTTCCAGTCGTGCTCCGGCTACGTCTCCCGCCAGTTCCAAGGCTCGCACGGCATAGCGCAATACCTGGGTTCCTTCGGGGCGGGATACCTCGTCAAAGAACCAACCGCAACTGGTATACATCAGTAGGGCGTGGCGCTGCATTTCTAGAAGCCGCAAGGCATCGACTTTTTCGACCGCGTTGAGTTTGTGGGTTTGGTGGGTGGTCAGGAAGCGCTTGGTTTGGGCAGGACTGCGATCGAGCACTACTTGAATGTATTCATCCCGCGCCTTCCAGGGATCGACAAAATATTTTTTGCCTGTTTCCTCAAATACTTTGATCAACTGATCCCGCAGCCAATCCAAGCTATCGCGCAACGGGCGTCGCCATTTTTGGTGCCATCCACCACCGCCACCACAGCCACAGTCCTCCTGCCAGCGATCGACTCCGTGGGCACAACTCCATGCCGTCACAGGCTTGAGTTCCACCTCCCAAGTTGGGGGATGCAGGCTCAGGTAGTGGGCAAAGTTCGTCACCGTCCAATGGCGCTTAGCGAATTCAGCGGCAAAGGCATAGGCGATCGCTTTCACTTCCGGCTTTGTGGTGTCCAAAGGTTTCGCCATCGGTTGCTACAGCGATTAGTTGGGAGGGACGATGATCCCCCCGCACCGCTTGCCCAATCCGTCCTGCTAAATGTTGGGAACTGTTGAGTACATCGTTAAAGCCCATGTCCCGCGAGATCGGACCGTCATAGAAAAAGATATCGATATAGTCGCGATCGCGATCGCCATGCGGCATAAAGCAACGGTAGGGCTGGGTGGGATCGATCTGGCTGCCACCCACCTCAATCCACTGGGCTGGACGCTCCGCAGTCGCCAGGGGTCGGCATCGCTGCGCCTGAGAGGGAGCCAAAACCACAAAGCGAATTCCCTCGTTAATCAACACTTGCAGCGTGGCATAGTCCACCGCCGTTTCTGCCAACCAAATGCCTTCGGGATCACGCCCAAATCGCGATCGAAAATCCTCCACCCCCCAACGCACCTGAGTTATCTTGTCCCGTTCATTTGCTAGGGGCAAAATGATGTGGTTGTAGACTTGGGCGATGGCATTGCCGTGTCCATTTAGCCGTTGGCAACTGAGGCGATCGGCTTCAAGAATCCGCTGGTACACCTCCACGTCATAGCGTTCCAGCCAACTCATTAGGGTGGGACCAATGTTGAAGCTGAGGTATTCAAAGTTGTTGAGGATGATGAGCACTTCGCCTTGATCGTTGAGAATTCGCGCAAAGGCGTTGGGGCGGTAGCACTCGTGATAGATGCGCTCGTTCCAGTCGTGAAATGGATAGGCGCTGGGTTGACGCTCGATCGTGTCCAAGTAGGGATTTTCTCTAGGCGGTTGGTAGAAGTGTCCGTGGATGGCAACATACACACCCGTTGCCACCTGTAGGGGATCAGAGGTATGGGGATCACTGGTAACCGTTGCATTTGAGTGGGATTCTGCCAGGACAAGACCCATCGATCCCTCCTGCGTACTGGGATCAGCAGAATTCGACTGATGAAAAGAATCCATAAATGGTTGGGGCTTCCCGTTGAGAGAAGTTGAGTTGGGGAATTGGGGATCAACAAACTTTTGGGGATCAGCTTGCCATCAGGTGATCGAATCGGTGGCAACTGTCATCGGCAGACTGAGCAAAGTGACGATCGCTCGTTTCTACATGTTTCAATGTAACTAAGTTTTGCTGCAAAGCCAAGCGACGTAGCAATCAATCCACAACCAGCGAGATCCGAGTTGGCTGCATTTTCTTAGCAAAGTACTTCAAAGAATAATTGCAACCGCCCAAGAAATCGATCGTTGCTTTGAATCTTTACAGTCGGTTGCAAGCTGTTACAGGATTAAAATAATTCGTAAAACTTTATGAAAGCAATTAGCGATTAGCGTGGTGCTGACTCTCTTGTGGGGTGGGCATCTTGCCCGCCCAGTCCCCCTGGCAGACGAGGCACCTCCCTACAAAAAAACGAGGACATGAAATGCCCTCGTTGATCGTTCACTTTCCAACCCTACACGTCGTAGTACAAGGCAAACTCGTAGGGGTGAGGACGCAGCCGCATCGGGTTGACTTCGTTGTCGAGCTTGTACTCGATCCAATTGGTGATGAAGTCTTCGGTAAACACTCCACCTACCGTCAAGAAGTCATGATCCGCTTCCAAACACTTCAGCGCATCCAACAGAGAACCGGGCGTCGAAGGAATCTTTGCCAGTTCCTCTGGGCTGAGATCGTAGATGTCCACATCCAGGGGATCGCCGGGATCGATCTGATTCTTGATGCCGTCGATGCCTGCACACAACATTGCCGCAAACGCCAAGTAGGGATTTGCGGTCGCATCAGGACAACGGAACTCCAACCGCTTTGCCTTGGGGCTGTCGCCAGACAAGGGAATTCGCACCGATGCCGATCGATTTCCTTGGGAGTAAGCCAGGTTCACCGGAGCCTCAAACCCAGGCACCAGTCGCTTGTAGGAGTTGGTTGTCGGGTTAGTTAGTGCCAATAGCGCAGGCGCGTGCTTGAGAATCCCACCAATGTAGTGCAGCGCCATCTGGCTCAACCCCGCGTACTGATCCCCACCAAACAGAGGTTGTCCACCTTTCCAGATCGACTGGTGAGTATGCATCCCCGAACCATTGTCATTGAACAAGGGCTTGGGCATGAAGGTGACAGTCTTGCCGTATTTGCGGGCGACGTTCTTGATGCAATACTTGTAGGTCATTAAATAGTCTGCCGCTTGCACCAAGGAGGCAAATCGCATCCCCAGTTCACACTGGCCACCCGTTGCCACTTCATGGTGGTGCTTCTCGATCGGCACACCACACTTTGCCATCGTCAGCAACATTTCTGTGCGCATGTCCTGCGAGGTATCGGTGGGAGGAACAGGAAAGTATCCTTCTTTGTAGCGAGGCTTATAAGCCAAGTTGCCACCCGCTTCTTCTCGACCAGAGTTCCAACGCCCTTCAATCGAGTCTACGTAGTAATAACCCTTGTTCTCGGTCTGGTCAAATCGCACATCATCAAAGATGAAGAATTCGGCTTCAGGACCAATGTAGGCGGTATCACCAATTCCAGTGGATTGCAGATAGTCGATCGACTTCTGAGCAATCACACGAGGGCAGCGATCGTACCATTCGCCCGTCCGAGGTTCTTTAATACTACAAACAATACTCAGCGTTGGCTCTGCCATGAACGGGTCGATCCAAGCTGTATCGGGATCGAGCACCATCGTCATGTCTGATTCGTTGATGGCTTTCCAACCCCGAATACTAGAACCATCGAAAGGTACACCAATATCAAAGCTATCCTCATCAATCTGATTGTGAAAAACTGTGAGGTGCTGCCAGATCCCTGGCATGTCAATGAACTTGAGGTCAATCATTTGAATGCCTTGGTCTTTAATCAGTGCCAAGACGTCTTGTGCAGTTGCCATGAACTACTTACTCCTTGTGTCTGGTGGGTCTCCAATCTGAGACAGGGATTGGGTTAGCGTTAGATATCATTGCATCTGAACCATCCTAGAGACAGCGTAAGGCGGGTTTTGTATACAAAATTACAATTCGGGGCAGGCTGTTAAAGATGATGTAGCAGCGACAAACGGTTCCGATGAATTGGGTAGCATCTAGGTACAGTCCGTTGCGTTGCCCCAAGAGATGAAGGAATTCTGTAGTTTTGCAGTGATTCCACAAAACTTAACATCGAAAGACTGCTCTAGAAACGATCACACGCCCTTTACCCAAAACGCCACATGGTAGACTAATCACTGATATTCTTCAAAGCTCTTGACCGATCTGAAGCAGGTGCAAGGTTACTCCAGATTGGGCGCGAGTTGTTGTATAAGCTGTATAAAATGATGGTTGGGAGAAATTCATGCGGGACGCAGTCACAAACCTGATTCAAAACTACGATAGTTCGGGTCGATACCTCGATCGCAATGCCCTAGATACCCTCAAGTCCTACTACGACACTGGCTTGGCACGGGTTCAGGCAGCAGGCGTGGTCAACGCTAATGCTGCCTCGATTGTCAAACAAGCTGGGCTGCGTCTATTTGAAGAGATTCCTGAGCTAATTCGTCCAGGCGGCAACGCTTACACCACTCGTCGCTATGCGGCTTGCCTACGCGACATGGATTATTACCTGCGCTATGCCACCTATGCGTTGGTTGCTGGCAGTATGGATGTGTTAGATGAGCGAGTGCTTCAGGGGTTGCGAGAAACCTATAACTCCTTGGGTGTACCCATCGGACCAACTGTTTCGGGCATTCAAATCATGAAGGAAATTGTCAAAGAAGAAATGGCCTCAGCCGGAATCGAGGACACCACATTTCTGGATCAGCCCTTTGACCACATGACCCGCGAGTTGAGCGAGCAAGACCTCTAGGCAATGGCATGTTAGGACTATCACATACTGCTACTTACTTCATCAGCCTCGTTCACGCTTACCATGAACCGAGGCTGATTTTTTAATCTCTTCGATCGGCTCATACTCTAAATCGTCCAGCAACAGGGTAGGGACAGGATCGGTTGCCTCCCGTGATTGGAGCGGAATATCAGCGCCATTAATCACCGCTCCTAGGAAGGTGACATCGTCTGACTCACCAAACTGCTCGATCGCCTCAGTCAGGAGTCCTTCCTCCGTATAGCCCGGTCGAGTCACCAAAATCATGCCATCGGTCAATGGTTCTAGCAACAGCGCATCTCCATAACGACTCAAACTGGGGGTATCTAGCACCACCAGATCAAATCGACCCCTGGCGTCCTCTAGCAAGCGACGCATCTCACTCGATTCCAACACAGCCGCCGCCTGTTGTTGAATTTCAGGACTAGGCAAAATGTATAGGTTGGCGATGGCGGGAACTAGGCGTTCGTTTAAGCGCCCAAAGTAGCGCAGGGGATCGAGGGCAGCATCTGGGTCGGGAGCAACATCCAGTGCTCTTGCCTGGGAGGGCGATCGCAGATCTGCCTCGATCAGCAGGGTGCGTTTGCCTGCCCGTGCCGAGGCGATCGCCAGGTTGTAGGCAACCACCGTTTTGCCCTCATCGTTGACGGTGCTGGTCAGCAACACTAGCTTGAC
This sequence comes from Leptolyngbyaceae cyanobacterium SL_7_1, assembly GCA_012032525.1. Taxonomy (GTDB): domain Bacteria; phylum Cyanobacteriota; class Cyanobacteriia; order Elainellales; family Elainellaceae; genus JAAUSV01. Next base: position 17,437 of record JAAUSV010000028.1, on the reverse strand, counting down.
TCCTGTCCCCGCCGCCCGCCGCAAGCTGGTTCGCAATCGCTCAAACGGTTCCAAATAGACCGAATCTGACTCAGCAATCACAGGGATAGTGACATCGGGGGTGGTAGGCAACAGAGGCAGCAAGCCTAACACCGATACTTCTTGTTGGCGTAGGGCGTTTTGCAAATCTGGCAAGGTGTGGAAGGTGGCATCCAAGGAGCTGAGCAACATCACCAATCCACCCCCAACCAAAATTCCAACAAACCCACCCACCAAAAGGATCACCATCGGATTGTTGGTCTCCTCCGTTGCCAGATAGGTGCCCGCTGGTTTGACCACCTCTAGGCTGCCAACGGTTTCATTTTTAGCGATCGTCACATCGGCAAACCGGGCTTGCAACTGGTCGTAGAACGATCGCTTCAGTAGGACTTGTTGCTCTAATCGCGATTGCTCCAGTTGTTTGTTGGGCAATCCTGCATATTCCCGCCTCAGTTCTTGCTCAGAGGTAGCCAGGGCAAAAATTTGTTGTTGTAGAGTCTCCCGCTGGGTTTGCAACCCAACCAAGGCGTTGGCAAGCTGTTGACGGGCGGGGTCGAGGTTACTGGCTTGGCGAATTTGGGAACTAGCTGTCAGCGGAGCCGTTAGGCGATTGCCCCCGACCACCTCCTCGACCCGTTGACGCAACAACTGCTCGTAGGCTTGTTGCTGGGTCGCCAGTTCACCATGGTGGGATGGGTGCTGCGCAGGGTTTGCGCCAAAATTGCCATCTGAGTCTCGCTCTGGTGGATGCGGGCACGCAGATCGGCAATGATCGGATCGGCACTCAATGCCGACGAGGTATAGGCTTCACCGGGTGATAGTCCCAATCGTGCTTCCAGGCTGCGAATTTGGGCGTCAATCCCCGACAAGGTTAGACGCAACTGTCGCTGTTGCACCTGACTGCCCGTAATTGCCCCCAAAATATCTCCGTCCTGAGCCGCTTGGATTGCCGGTCCTTCTTGGCGGACATACTGCTCTAAATTACGCTCTGCCTGCCGCAATTCCGATTCCACATTGGGCAATAGTTCTTGCAGATTTTGCAAAATCCGGTTTAACTGGCGTGTATTAAATTGCTGGCTCTGTTCGACGATCGCTTCCATCAACAGCGTTGCCGTCGCCTGCGCCCGTTGCTCATCCACGTCCTCTACCTTAACCAAGACATTAAACCCTGCTTTTTGCTCGTCCTCGTCCACGCCTGGGTTAATGCCAATCTTAGTATTTCTGACAATTTGTTCTGGGCTGGCTTCGATTTGCTGAGCCGCCAGCCGCTGGACGACGGTTTGCACCACCTCACCCGACAATAACACCTCCGGCGTCAGCGATTGACCCTGCTGTTGGAGCACCGTGGCTGTCTGCGAGACATTGACAGGTGGAGTTACGTAGGTCAACAACCCCTCGGCGCGGTAGATCGGGTCGGGCGTTGGTTGCAGGGCAGCGACCCCTGACAGCCCTAGCACCACAGTAAATCCTGCCAAACCCGCCCATTTGTGGCGATCGAGGGCAATGAGATAGCGCTTGATAAATGGTGGAGTCATAGTCTTGAATCCAAGTAACCCTGGTCTTGATTAATCACCCATCGTCGCCCAGGCTTTGTCCCCATTATTGCCTTTAATTATCATCATCATCATCGGAACCGTCCGTCGGTCGAAATAAATTGTCGGCACTATCTGCCAAACTATCGAAAAATAACAAAAACCCTAACACATCCCGGAAGGGTTGGGTAAAGACGTTAAGAAAATAGGTAATCCGACTGATGGCATTGCGTCCAATGATGATGACGTCGTTGTGTTCGAGGGGAGGGCTTTGCGCCACATCCCCCCGTAGAGCGTCTTTGGCATCCAACTCCACGGCGATCGCCGTCCTTGGTTGGGATCAAACCGGATCAACGCCACATCACTCAGGTCGGCGCTGGTAGGATTGGGCGAGATCGCCAGCAGCGCATCGACAAAGTTACTGCCGTTGGGCAACTCAATGCCTCGAATCACCGGAGCACTTCCCCGTCCGACACCAACACTGTTGGAGTAATTTAACACTCGAACGATAATTTGCTGTTGGGCAAGCGTGGTACGAGCCACCAACTGGCGATCGTAGGTGGTGCTTGCTTCTCCGGTGAGACTAGGAATCACCACCATATCACCGTCGGCAAGGCGGATATCGGGAATAGCATTTGCCGTTTGCAGGGCTGCATACAGGTCAATATTTTGTTCCAGCACCGTGCCATTGTCCAGATAGCGACGCACCCGCACCGATCGCAGGTCTGCCAGTCGAGTTGTTCCCCCCGCCGATGCGATGGCGACCGCTAGTTGGGGCGATTGCAGCGGGTATAAGCCCGGTCTGACCACCTCCCCCGCCAGCGTCACCTGCACCGGGCGCTGCGCCACCAAGATTACATCCACCTCTGGATTGACCACAAACTGGTTGAATTGGTTGCGAAATAGCTCACGGGCTTGTTCGATCGTCAACCCCTGCAACTGCAACGCCCCCACCAAAGGAGCGAGAATATTGCCCTCCAAGTCGATCGTGGCTTGAAAGGTCAGATCTGGAAATCGCAGCACATTGACAAAAATAGCATCGCCCGCGCCCAACCGATACAGATCAAACTCTGGGGCAAGAGGAGGGGGAGCTTGCAGTGGTAATGAGTTTGAGGGCACGCGCCCATCGTCTGGCTGACTACCTGGCTGGGGGAAAGAGGGGGAGGGAGTGAGCAAGTTCTCCCGTGCCTCTTGCAGGGAATCTTGACTGGGCGTTGGTTCATTTGGGCGTGGGACAGGCTGGGGCTGTGCCCTTGCTGAGGGATTGGCTAAACCCCAGAGCAAGCAAGCAAAGGGCAACGTCAAGCCGATCGCGTAGGTACTCGCCAATCCGGCGGCGATCGAGCGGTAAAAATGACGAGACCAGGAAAGCTTTAGCATAGGCGAGGGCGATAGCCGCGATCGTCAGGGATAAACAAGATTAAACAATGATATTAATTTGCTTCGGTCTCTAGATCCTTGAGATGCAATGCCTCCTCCATCAGTGCCGCTTGGATTTGTTGACCCAAGGAGACGGCAAGGGGCTCCACCGAGCGAATCTCACCCAAGGGGCGAATCGGAATCAGCAAACTCACTGCCACCCAGGGCATCCGCTGGCGATCGCGCCATTGCGTCCACTGATCCACCCAAAACCAGCGACTCGGTGAGGCGTGCCCCCCACCTGCCCAGGCATACCATTGCAGCACCGCATAGGTTTGCTGCTCAGTCCATCCCCTAAAAAATCGTGCTGTTACAGGGAACAGTTTCCCTGCTGTCGGGGCTACCTGAAACAACAACCGCCGCCGTTGATCCACTGTCCAGCGATGCACCCCATTCACATCCATCCATTCCACCTGGGGTTGGTCTTTGTGGAAGGTCTGGGGACGCAGCAACAAAATTGCTGGGGTTGGCAATGCTTCTGTCGTAGTTGGCTGGAGGAGTTGCACTGACCACTCCTGTCCGCCAATGGAGCCAAGATTTTGCTCTAGCGTGTTCCATCCCGTAACGCTAATTCCCTGTTCTTTCAACTGTCGCAGTTGGGGTGCAGTTCCCAGGGGCGCGGGTTGCTGCCATACCCACCGCCCAGAGATGTAATTGGGTAGGACAAAAACCGTAGCGATCGCCAACAGAAACGCCGCCATCAGAATGGCATAGTGGGGCGATCGTTCGTTGGAATGGAAGAAAGACGACATAGCCTGATGGGATTTATTTGCTAGGGTGCAATGTTTTGTTCTGAAGCGGGGTCGGGTAGGAACCGTTCAATTCCCAACAGTAATCCAACGACTGATCCCAGAAGCAACAATGAATAAACATCGCCGCCCCAGCCTTCGTGTAGCCAATCAAATGCCTGCTGATACCCTGCACCAAACAAATAGGTCAAGATGGTGTTGCGAATGATGTTGGCACTGACACTTAGCAAGACGATGCCCACAAAGAATAAGGTTGTATTAGTCCGGGACTGATAGGTTCCCAGCCAATAGATCAGCATCAATCCTACATAAAGACTGGTGAACAACATCTTTAGCCCTGCACAATAGGGCGCTACTTCCACAATTCGATCGTTCACCGTCAAATAAATCTGGCTGACCTCCACATTCATGCCAAATTGCAAGAGAATGAACCCCGCCATGCCAGCAATAAAGGTCTGCAACGGTAGGGTATAGGGGGCGATCAGGTAGGGAATTTGATTGGGAGTTGCTAGCCACAACAGCAGCAACGGAAATGCTTGCAGGGATAACCCAGGAACTCCTTTGAGCCACAGACACAACCCGGTCAACATCACTGGCAACGAGAGATTGACCAGATCGGGGAGATGGCTGAGGTACAAACCACGCCCAACGTCAGTAACACCAATCCTGCACCGTGGGAAGTGGTAGGCAGTTGGTTCCAGCGGTGGCGATTTGTCCACGTCAGGTAGGCGGCAAAGGGCAGACCAATCAAACCATGGCTGAAATACTCGTGCTCGATGCTGATGGTCTTGTTGAGCCAGCCGTCATACCAGTGAACCAGTAGTGGGGCGTAGAGAATCAGCAACAACCCCAGAACCAGAACAACAGGCTGGCGACCAATGAAGCGAACTCGCTGGTACGACTCTTGCATAGTGTTGGCATTGAGTGGTAGGTGCAGAAATCAGGCAAGGACGACAATCAAGCAGAGGCAATGATGGCTTCGATCGCAGAGACAATGAACTTGACTTGTGCTTCTGTTAACCCAGGATACATTGGTAACGATAGCACTTGTGCAGATAAAACCTCTGCGTTTGGGAAATCCCCCAATTGATAGCCCAAGTACTGGAAGGCGGGTTGTAGATGGCAGGGAATCGGGTAATGCACCCCTGTTTGCACTCCCCGCTGCTGCAAGTGGGATTGTAGTGCTGCCCGATCGAGTGGGCACTGATCAGTCACCTGCACTACATACAGGTGATAGACATGTCCTTGGTCACTGTGGTTTTCCAGAGGGAGAATCCCATGGGGACGAAGCGGCTCCAGCAGTGCATCGTAAATTTGGGCGATCTGATGGCGATCGCGATTCCACTGAGCCAAATGGGGAAGTTTAACATTCAGCACCGCCGCTTGGATTGTATCAAGGCGGCTATTGGTGCCGTAGTCGGTGTGGTAGTACTTGCGGGGAGCGCCATAGTTTCGCAGCGATCGCATGGTTTGTTCCACGACGCCTTCCCGCGTCACCAACATCCCGCCATCTCCGAAGGCACCAAGGTTTTTACTGGGATAAAAGCTGAAGGCAGCCGCAATCCCCACACCCCCTGCCCGATAGCCTCGCGCTCGGCTAGGTGGGCTTGAGCCGCATCCTCGAAAATTAACAAGTCATAAATACTTGCCAAATCTAAGAGTTGATGGGGCGAAACCATCTGCCCATACAAATGCACAGGCACGATCGCACGGGTGCGGGGGGTGACGGCTTTCTCGGCTGCCATCAAGTCCATTAAGCCTGTGGTGGAATGACAATCCACAAACACAGGCGTCGCTCCCGCCTTCAACACCCCCAACAGGGTTGCCACAAAGGTGTTGGCTGGCAAAATCACCTCGTCCCCATGGCTGATGCCGCAGGCTTGTAACCCTAGGGCGATCGCGTCCGTTCCACAAGCCACTCCAACGCCATAGTGGGTGCCACAGGCACGGGCAAAGGCTGCTTCAAACTCAACTACCGCCTGCCCCAAAATAAAATTGTTTTGTTGCACGATCGACAGAATTGCTTGTTCAAGTTCTGCCTGAATAGGCTGATGTTGCAAGGTAAGGTCAACAAACGGAATGGTGTCGATCGCATGGGTAGCCATTAATGGCGGTTGGGGTGAGAGGGTAATCGTTTGCACAGGGTTCACCTAAACACACATAAGGGTCATAGTTCAGTTATGGTTGATCAATTGTGGAGTTGACTACCCTGAGAGAGTAAAGAGTATGTAAAACGCAACGCTCCCAATCTACCGGATGCAAGGCGTCTAGGCTGGTGTGGTGGACGACGTAGAACCTAGGGGAAAACCCGCAAGCCTTGGTGGCGCCCTCAGATTGAACCCATAGCTTATTCGCTTTCCTAGGCAACTTCTCCCGTAAAATCCACGAGGATTGCCCTAATAGTTTGTAAATTAACCCTTTTTTTTCAGTGAGACTACTGGGAAATGGTTCAAGTGTCTATTGGGATGGGTTTTGAATTGGGAGACATTCCCCTACAATAAGAGCGAACTCACGGTAAAGAAAATATCCTATGCGAGTCGTGGCACTTGTCCCTGGTGGGATTGGCGACCAGATCCTGTTCTTTCCGACATTGGATGACCTCAAGCAAACCTATCCAACTGCGGAGATCGATGTTGTAGTAGAGCCTCGCGCCAAAGGGGCTTATCGGGTGTGCAAGTCGGTTGAAGATGTGATTGCGTTTGACTTTAAAGATCGCAATAGCCCAGCCGATTGGGCAAATTTGTTGGGGGTCATGCGCGATCGCTCCTACGATATCGCTTTATCGTTGGGTCAACGGGCAGGAGTAGGGCTACTCCTATGGTTAACGGGCATTCCTACCCGCATTAGCTATAGTGGCAGTTCTGGGCAATTCTTTTTGACCAATCCAGTCCCCCTCAAGCCGGAGCAATACGCGGCTGAGATGTACCATGACCTGCTCAAAGGTCTCAATATCAATACCCCCTGCCCAGAATTAGCGATTGCCATTCCCAGACAGGATTTAGATTGGGCGGAGGCAGAGCAAAAACGATTAGGAATTTCCGGTAACGGCTACGTTTTAATTCATGGCGGGTCGAGCCGACTTGCCCAAATCAAAGGAATTGACAAAATCTATCCCATTGCCAATTGGCAGCAAATTATTCAAAATTTCCAAACTCGCCAACCTGACTTGCCACTGGTGATGGTGCAAGGTCCAGAGGATCAAGACCTGGTGACTGCTTTAACACAACTTTGCCCAGCCCTGAAAGTGACTCGTCCAACCGATGTGGGCAAATTAGCCGCCATGATCGCAGGGGCAAATTTAATGTTATGCACCGATAGTGCGCCAATGCATTTGGCAGTGGCGCTGAAGGTTTATACTCTTGCTTTATTTGGACCGACTAATCCCGATCGCCTGTTGCCAAAGAGCGAAAAGTTTCTTGGCATCAAATCGCCGACGGGCAAAATGGCAGATATCCCTCCCCAAACAGTCCTAGCCAAGGTGTGGGGAGAATAGCCACCTAGCCCGACGGATAGTTGACGGGGGATTTGGCATTGCCACGTCCCTACCGTCAACTGTCACGTCGTGTAACGAGCGATCGCAATCTATCTCATTTCGGTCAATAGAAGCGCTATCATCACAAGGTAATTCTCCCAAAAGAAGTTACCCTCTGACCCTACGCCATCTATTTTGGTGAATTTTCTACAGCCCTATCCCCACGGTTATGCGATCGCCCAGGCTCCCCTTCTAGGAGATGTGCGGCTTGATTTGGCTGTTCTATTAGTGATGTTGACCCTTTCCGCCTTCTTCTCAGGGTCGGAAACTGCTATCACTGCCCTCGACAATCTCAAATTAAAAGCATTAATTAAAGAGCGGGGCGACCCCAGTGGAATTTTCACCCTGGTTTTAGAAAAGCGAGCTCGGTTCATTACAACATTACTGATTGGCAATAACCTGGTCAATAATTTTTCTGCAATTTTGACCAGCAACCTATTCGCTGTTTGGTTGGGAAATGCCTCAATCGGCATCGCCACGGCTGTCGTCACCCTGATCGTGCTAATTTTTGGCGAAATTACGCCCAAATCGCTGGCAATCAACAACGTCATGCCATTTTTTAAGCTGGCGGTGCGCCCTGTTTATTGGCTATCCCGTGTGTTGTCTTTTTTGGGAATCACCCAGTTTCTAGAAACGATCGCCCAATCGGCTATTCGCCTATTTCAACCCAACTCTACCCAGCGGGGCGAATCTGTCAAAGATTTGCAGTTGATGATCGAAATCTTGAGTAGCAAAGGGCAACTCGATTTTGACAAGCATCGATTGCTCAATAAGGCGCTAATGCTAGACCGCCTGACAGCCCACGATCTGGTAAAGCCCCGAATCGAGATGAAAACCATTTCCCACGAGGCCACTTTGCAGGAGTTAGTCAACTTCTGCTTTGAGACAGGTTATTCTCGGATTCCTGTTCAAGAAGAGTCTAAAGATCAAATCGTCGGGATTGTAAACCTGAAACGAGCCCTACAAGAACTCCGCCTGTTATCCCCCGAACAACAATCGCAGGCGATCGTCACTCAAGCCATGGAGCCTCCCGTGTATGTCCCAGATACCAAGCGAATTGCCAATCTCCTCAAGGAAATGTTGCAACAGCGCCTCCACATTGCCATTGTGGTGGATGAGTATGGCGGAACTGTAGGATTGATCACCCTAGAAGACATTCTTGAAGAACTAGTGGGTGAGATTTACGATGAGAGCGACTTCCCCTCGCGCACTACTCCCCATCGGTTATCCATTCCAAAATCGCAAATTGGTGGTGGGTGAAAATTTTATTCGCTGCTGACTGCTTTAACAGCTTTTAAGTGTGTTACTATGAATGTCCGTGGAATGGGCGGGTCGGTGCCCGAGTGGTTAATGGGGGCGGACTGTAAATCCGCTGGCTACGCCTACGCTAGTTCGAATCTAGCCCGGCCCATCCACGAAGAGTTATGAGTGATTAATCTTGAGTTTTGAGTTAAGAAGTGCCTTCATAATTCAAAACTCAACACTCAGAACCAAGTCTGCCCGTGTGGCTCAGTGGTAGAGCACACCCTTGGTAAGGGTGAGGTCGCGAGTTCAATCCTCGCCACGGGCTTATTACTCTAGTTCTAGCCTTGATCAATTGGCTATTAAAGCAACCGCAAAATGAACGGATAGCGGAAGGATTGGTTAGGGCTGTTAAAGCAGTGGACGATCGCCCAGATGCTAAGACCCCAATGGAGTAAGTAGCCAATCGGACCCAGGACAAACAGCAGCAGTCCAAGGGTCAAGAACCCAAGTACTCCAATTACCAATCCCCAGAACCAAACGTTAAAGTGAAAGTTGATTGACTCCTTGGCGTTTTCTTTGACAATGGGGTCATCGGAAATAAATAGGATGGCGATCGGAACTCCAACCGACAGGACTAGGGTACTAAAAAAGATCGATCCATGACACAGGATAGACAGTAGCTTGCGTTTCTCAGGATCGTAGGATTTTGGTTCGTACATTAAAACTCCTCTACCAAGCAACGACTGAATGAATCAGGCAGACGCATTCAGTGATTTCACTGTTATCATAGCGAGTCCGATGGCGCTTCTAAGCGGTTTAACCGTAGCAGGGCGATCGCAATAACCGTCCCCTTCTAGATAAAGCACCTATAAAGTTTAAGAACTATTACAATAAATGGAAGCCATGTAATCCATAGTGGCTTTCTGCAAACTTCTTACCAGGCCCATGCCAGCTTACCCAGCAAGTTTTTCATTTAACCCAACGACTTTGGCAGGGATCACGCTTTGGTCTTTAGCGCTCTACTTAGGCTTTTCTCCCATCAGCGATCGGGTGATCGAACAGCTTACCCACTGGCTAGATAGCGTAGAAAGCCACATCCGTCGGTCGAGCCACTCCCAACAGCCCAAAGAATCGATCAATCTCCTCTACGCTTCTTTGTTTAGCATTGTGCCTTTTCTACTGGTGGGTCTGTTGTGTAGCGTGGCAGTGGAAGTGAGCCTAGGTCTAAGTTGGTCAATCAGCCTGGGCATCCTAGCCTGCATCGGGGCTGGCGTCTACGAACTAGGACGGCGGGACGGGCAGGCGTCGGAGTGAGCCTGGGTTAATCATTGGGAACCGCAGCGTCCCCCAGAGGGCTTAGGGCTGATGCAGAGAAAAGCCACCAGGGAATAGTCTGATCAGCCGCCAGAGCCTCTGCAACAGCACGAGCACCCTGCTGATTGATATGGCTCGGATCAGCAAAGTAGCTTGATTGAGTCGCCCACCGCCCCATAAAATCGCGAAACAAAAAGCTTTCCTGGATGGATAGTTGCTCCATGTGCGAGCGAAACTGGCGCTCGCGTCGTTGCCGGGTTGTATCTAGATGGGCTTGGGCAATGGGTAAATTGACTACCACCAATATCCGTTGACGATCGCGCAGATAGCGCGACACAGCCACGAGTGCATCCGTTTGTGCTCCTGTGAGTTGCAGGGGCGTGTAATCGGAATCGTATTGCCCAGGGACACGCGGAAATTGCCGATAGTAGGTGGCAGGATTAAATTGATTGGGCACCGGACGAAATCCGGTTGCTTGTAGGTCTTCGATACCTGGAAGGATGGTTGCCGCTAGGGAGGTAGACAGGGGGGTGAGCAGGGGAATAGGGCGATCGCCAGTCAGCAGTCGTTCGTATCCTGGGGAGGCAATGATGCTGTTGTAGGTTGCATCGGGGCGACTACTGTTAAATGCCCGCAGCCCATCTGCCCAGATAATTAGAGGAGGCAAATGCTCTGGACTTAATAATCGACGAATCACCAAATCCACTACCTGAGCAGTCGCCCCATTGATTCCTAAGTTATAGATCCGCAGGCGGGGATACCCTTGGGATACCAAGGCGGCTTGTAGGGCGATCGGATCAACCCCTTGCAGCGATCGCGAACTACCAATGATCAAAACATCGGGTATGCCAGCAACCGCCAGATAACGCGTGTAGAGGGCAAGCTGTTGATCGAGGCGTTGGCTATTGAAACTGGGATAGTCTGAAAAGAAAAGCCTTGGATCAGGCACAACGGGAGTCGGCAACGGCTGGCGGACTAGCGGCGGTGGAGAGTAGGGCTTAGCCGCCAACCAGTAGGGAAACAAAAACATCCCCAGAACAGCAAGGTAACTAGATTGAATGCCCATCGTGCCAAGTCAGCAGAAGTAGAGCAGCAGAATGAACCTTCTCCATTCTGCAACTTCTCGAAGAGTGGCGTCAATCTAGCGATGGGGGCTTACTGAAGCTCCGTTTCGCTATTCTCCTTAAATCCCACCACCATTTGCAGGATGAAAGGTTTGCCATCAGTGCTGTGGTAGCGATCTGCCCATTGCCGAATGACTTCATCCAATTCTTCAAGGGCTTGATCCACCCGATCGGCAGGAATATCTAACTCTTCTAGGATACGAACCACCTTGGGCTGTCGATCTGCCCAATCCTTCATCAATCGAAAATACCGAGCGGTATCTTCGATCATGATATAAGCTCGTTCCTCATCATCGGCTGGTGAGTAGGAAGAACGGGTTAGGGCATAGAACGGCATTCCCCACGGAGAATCGATGCGCGTCACCGTACCAGAGTAGATTAATCGGCGTTTGATGTGTTCAGCCAATGCTTCACTCAGGGGAACTTGGCGCTCTTCTGGCAAATCTTCCTGGGAACGAGCATGCAGAAACTCAATAATGTCCATAAATTGAAAGGCATTGGTGAGTTGCGCATCGGGCAAGTTTTTAGGGAGCTTGTCCTCGATCTGCCGCTTTTCCTCAGACGTTAGGCTAGTACCAGGAATACGAGAGCGCCCCGGTTGCCAAGGATACTGCTCCATCCAAACATAGGGAAGCTGGATCAGATAGCGAGGTTCCTGCGAGCCTAGCATCTTTAGCAATTTGCCTTCGGTCAAGGCTTGTCGAACTTCCTCAACAATGACTTTGACTCGTTTGGGCTCAATGTGGTGCAGGTGCCCCGTCATCCGGAGGTTTTGCTCCTGCTCTAGGTAGGTCATGTAAATAGCGCACTTGGCAGCCGTCGCCGCCGCATCCAGGAAAGCGCCATGCCGATGACCTCCAGTGCGCATCGCACTAAAGGCTAAATAGAGCATGATCTGATCCATGGCACTGGGACTAAGGCGTTTGATCAGATCGATGTCTTTAGTCATGTTGAGGCAATTGTACAATCTTGGACATTTTGGATGATTTGATTTTACTGTCAAACAGGGAAGGAAGGGTTGAACCTTAAATCGTCAACCGCTGATTCACTCACCAGCCGAGAGCAGTTTGATACAGATACAGCTAAGATCTTTTCACAATCTCGATACATCTGGCATGAAGTTTACCAGTAATTTGCTTGATTTTGCGTACTTCACCGTCCACTTCCTCGATGAATATCATCGGGATCATCGGGATCACTTGCCTGAGCTACTACCCATGACGATCCTGGAAGAGAAATAGACTGCACTGATGGTATGAATGTGTAAATTGCCATGAGAGAGAACCGTAATCAGAGCGATTACTTACTGATTACGAACTTTCTCAACTCGATCAGGATAGAGAAAATGTCTCTCCTGTTAAGTTTGTGTGAGGTTGGTGTGATTGGGGAACATTACACCGCTACAGGGTCAGAATTTAGATTGCATTTCTTTGCTCCCCATACTAATTTGCACAGTGTGCCCTCCGTGTTACCTGATCAACCATTCCTAGTTTTAAACATGAAACATTTAGATGTTGTCCTACCCCTGTCATTGACGATCGATCGCCTGTTGCAAGAGTGGTTGCTAGAGGACATTGGACGAGGCGATCGCACTACCCAGGGATTAGTTGCCCCAGGGACGAAAGTTGGACAAGCACTATGGACTGCAAAAGCACCGGGGATGGTTGCAGGACTGCCGATCGCTGCACGAGTCTTTCAATTGCTTGATCCCCGCTCAACCTTGATCCCCAAAGTGGCAGAGGGGGAACGGTGCGATCGGGGAGTGGTGATTGCCAGCATTGAGGCAACCCTAGATGCCCTGCTAACGGGAGAACGAGTGGCACTAAATTTAGCCATGCGCCTCAGCGGCATCGCGACCCTGACCCACCAGTATGTCGAAAAAATTGCCGACCTGCCAGTGCGACTGGTGGACACCCGCAAAACCACGCCGGGGCTGCGCCTATTAGAGAAATATGCCACTCAAGTCGGGGGAGCGATCAACCACCGCATGGGACTAGACGATGCCGTGATGATCAAGGATAACCACATCGCTGTAGCCGGGGGAATTGGGCAAGCGATCGAGCGTATCCGTGCCCGGATTCCCTATCCCCTGACCATCGAAGTGGAAACGGAAACGTTAGACCAAGTCAGCGAAGCGCTCCAGCACCAAGCCGACATTATTATGTTGGACAACATGCCCTTGGAGCGAATGCAGCAGGCCGTGCAACTGATTCGGAAAACCAGCGATCGGATCAAGATTGAAGCCTCTGGTAATATCACCCTGGACACGATTCGCGCCGTTGCAGAAACAGGCATCGATTTCATTTCCACCAGTGCTCCGATCACGCGATCGCCCTGGTTGGATTTGAGCATGAGAATGAACATCGAAGGGTAGGCTGTTGGCTAATTGCTAACCGCTAATAGCCAATCGCGAATAGCTGATATAGTAGGCAATTAGTTGAATGGAGATGAGCATGAGCGATCGCGGTGTGACGGTGTGGTTTACGGGGTTGAGCGGAGCTGGTAAGACCACCATTCGGATGGTGATTGAGCAAGAACTGCGTGCCCGTGGGCTAAAGGTAGAAGTCCTTGATGGCGATATTGTCCGCCAAAACCTGACGAAGGGGTTGGGGTTTAGCAAAGCCGATCGGGACGAAAATATCCGCCGCATTGGGTTTGTCGCCCACCTGCTCAGCCGCAATGGCGTAATTGTGTTGGTCTCTGCGATTTCTCCCTACCGCAACATTCGCGATGAGGTGAGGCAAAAAATTCAGGATTTTGTTGAGGTCTATGTGAATGCGCCGCTGTCGGTGTGCGAGGCGCGAGATGTCAAGGGATTGTACAAGAAGGCACGGGCAGGAGAAATTAAACAGTTCACCGGGATCGATGACCCCTACGAGCCGCCGATTAACCCGGAAGTCGAGTGTCATACCGACCAGGAAAGCCCAGAGGAAAGCGCTATGAAGGTGTTGGACTATCTGGAGCAATTGGGATATTTGCCAACCAATTCCGTTACCAGTAGGGCGTAGGGTTTGGGTTTTTTGATAGAGGTAGGGTGAGGAGAATCGAGTGGTCGATCGCTCCCATATTCTCTCAACTTGCCCCCGCAGAAGGTTTTTGTCAGCGTCCACCGGAGATCGATCGCCAGATATTATCCCATAGCCCCAAGGTCTGCTGCCAAAGCTCATCGGGACCGACACCCAGCAGGATTTGTGCCCCAAAGAAGATCAAAGCAATCAGAAATGCTGTGCCGATCGCCGCTTTTGCCACCCGTAATAGAAAGGTGAAAATCAATAGCGAGATAATGATCGCCCCGATCAGCAAAACCAGATCCATAGTTACCTCAAGAAAGTCCTGATGTCGTTGTTCGTGCTCGTTGGCAACCTACCCAACTATTCTCTCTGAAAATGGTTAGCTTGATGGGGCTGGGCGGGTAAGATGCCCACCCCACAACCACTCAGTACTACAGCTAATGGCTCATAGCTCTACTCCGCCCCCTCGATCGGTGCAAATCCCTGTCGCTGAATATTCTCCGAGATATGGCGCGGTTCCAGGAATTGCAGCAGGTAGTCAGGTCCCCCTGCCTTGGAACCGACCCCGGAGAGTTTGAAGCCGCCAAAGGGTTGGCGGGCAACGATCGCCCCCGTGATGTGGCGGTTGATATACAAATTTCCTACTTCAAACTCGGCTTTGGCGCGATCGATGTGGGAGGGAGTACGGGAATACAGACCCCCAGTGAGACCAAATTGTGTGCCGTTGGCGATCGCCAGTGCTTCATCAAAATTGCTTGCTTTGAGCACAGCCAGGACGGGACCGAAGATTTCCTCTTGGGCGATCGTTGCCGTTGGAGCCACATCGGTAAAAATCACAGGTCCGACAAAGTAACCAGAGTCGGGGGCGGGTAATTCCAGTGCCAGCGTGGCTTCTGCCTTGCCCTTCTCGATGTAATCGCGGATGCGTTGTTGGGCATTGGCATCGATTACGGGTCCAACGAAGGTGCTGGGATGGTCAGCGGCTCCCACATTTAGGGATTTGGTGGCTTCGATCAGGCGGTTGACGAAGGCATCGTACACAGGCTCCAGCACGATTACCCGAGAACAGGCGGAACATTTTTGTCCGCTGTAGCCAAAGGCGGAGTAGACGACGCCTTGGACGGCTTGATCGAGGTCGGCACTTTCATCGATGATGATGGCGTTTTTACCACCCATTTCCGCAATCACCCGCTTCAGGTGCTTTTGCCCAGGTTGCAAAATGGCGGCGTCGGCATAGATACGGCAACCGACCTCCTGGGAACCCGTGAAGGTGATCATGTGGACATCGGGATGCTTCACCATGTAGGAACCGACAGAGGAACCTTTGGCAGGCACATACTGAAACACGCCCTTGGGAATTCCGGCATCCACCAGGATTTCGGCAAGCTTGGCGGCGATCACCGACGAGGTTTCAGCGGGTTTCAATAACGTGCAGTTCCCTGTCACCAGTGAGGCTACCGTCATGCCCGTGGGAATCGCCAGCGGGAAGTTCCACGGTGAGATGATTAGGGAAATGCCCCTGGGTTGGTAGTGGTAGTGGTCGGTTTCTCCCGCCACATCGTAGTCGTAGCCCCGATCGAGCCGCTCCATCTCATCGGCATAGTAGCGGCAAAAGTCGATCGCCTCCGACACTTCCGGATCAGCCTGTGCTAACGCTTTGCCCGTTTCCAGCACCATCCAGGCACCCAGTTCTGCTCGACGCTGTTCCATCAAATCGGCGGCACGACGGAGAATCGCAGCTCGTTCTGGGGCAGGGGTGGCTTTCCAGGCAGGGAAGGCGGCTTTAGCGGCTTCGATCGCCTCTCCTGCCTGCTCCAAACTCAACAACCCCACCTGTCCCACCACTTCTGTTGGGTTGGAGGGATTGACGGAATTTACCTGTTCTAGCGTATTCACCCGATCGCCATTCACCAGCGGCAGGTAAGTTTTGCCCAATTCATTACGAACAGTTCGTAAAGTAGCTAAGGCGCGATCGCGAGTTTCTGCATCCGCAAAATCGGCATCGGCGGCATTGGCAATCAGGGTGTACGCGGTTGAAGAATGATGGTTAACGGCTCCATTCATCGTGCCATCCTCCATTATCGGTGGCGCTAATAACTCCTCAACGGGGCGTTCCTCCAGGTTTTGTCGCAGGAAGGAGGAATTTGCCGTATTCTCTAGCAAGCGCCGGATCAAGTAGGACATACCAGGAATCAATTCGCCGTAGGGACAGTAGACGCGCACCCGGTAGCCTTGATTCACCAACGCCTTGCCCAACTTGTCCGCCATGCCGTAGAGGACTTGCAACTCAAAGCGGCGACGGGGGATCTGGAGTTCTTGAGCGATGGCGATCGCGTGTGCCTGAGAACGAACGTTGTGACTGCCGATCGCGGCATAGAGCACATCGTGGTTCTCTAACAGCAAGCGGGTCAACGTTTCAAAGTTGTGATCGGTCGAGGATTTGTGGGCGAATACAGGAATCTCCCAATCGCGCTGATTCGCCTTAATGGTTTCCTGATCCCAATACGCCCCTTTGACCAAGCGGACGGTGAGGGGATAGCCCCGCTGCTTCGCCCACTCAATCAAGCCTTTCAAGTCCTGTTCCGAATCCTTCAGATACGCCTGCAACGTTACTCCCAGATCGGTGCGAGTGCGAAACTCGTCTTCCATCAGCAATTGCTTGAGAATCGCCAACGTCAGATCTTTGTAGGCATACTGTTCCATGTCAAAGTGAACCGCTGCCCCACAGTCCTTGGCGGCTCGCAGGAGGGTGCGGATGCGATCGCTCACCCGTGCCTGACTGCCCTCCACATCCAGCGGATCGAACTGGGAATAGAACGCCGTGAGTTTGACCGACACCTGCACTTTGGGCAACGCTTCCCCGTCTGCCTCGTCGATCTGGGGAATCGTAGACCACGATCGCGCTGCTTGGGTCAGTTGGCTGATCAGTTCTAGATAGCGATCGAGGTAGGATTGTGCCTCTGCTTCGGTGATCACCGCCTCGCCCAGCAGATCCACCGTGAAGGTCATTTTATCTTTGCGCAGACGCTCGATCGTCTTGATCACCTGCCGCAGATCTTCTCCGGCAATGTATTTGTGTGCCAAGGTTTCCACCGCTGTAGAGACCGTGGTAGCGGCGACCTGTCCGGGGAGGGAATCGGCACTGGCGAAGTTCAACATGCCCTTCAGCGCCGAGGGCAACTCCACCGTTTCGTCACCCAAGTATTCCTGCAAATGTCGGGCGATTTCCGGTTTACTGCGGAGAGCGGGCAGGCAGTCGATGAAGCGAAACAACTGCACCCGCAGCCCCGGATTTGCCATTGCCCACCCCAGCAGTTTGTCGTCCCACCGCATTTGATCGCGCATCTGGGCAAAAAAGGAACGGCTCTCACGGGTCGCCTCTAAAAGCTGACGGGCGATCGCCTGAGTTTTGGTTTCATAACCAGTGTTAGAAAGCTGCACAACCACAACAATTTGACTCCCATTAATATCAGGGTTAGAGGGCGAATCCCCT
>JAAUSV010000431.1 GCA_012032525.1 Leptolyngbyaceae cyanobacterium SL_7_1 | reverse complement strand
TGGCAATGCTGTAGGTGCCGGGTGCCAGCAAGATGACGGTATTGGGCTGGGCAACCGATAGGGCGTGGGTGATGGTGCGCAGGGCGATCGCTGGCTACCGTCTGCGCCATCATTCCCCAGGGTGGGATCAACAAAAGTTAAATAGCGGGTGTTGGACTGGGCAGCTTGAGCCATCAGCGTCTCAGTGCCAGTGCTCCCATGTCCAGTGCTCCCATGGACTGGTAACGCGGCGCTGGTGGGAGCGATCGCCATCACCCCCAATCCAGACAGGACAACGCCAATCATCGCTGGAATCGCAGGCATTGCCCCTAGTCGATCGCGGGGGGTGGGGTCAGGTTGATGGTTGAAAGAATCGATCGAATCCACAAAGTTACTCCTCATTCCCGTTGATCAGCGACATAAACAAGTCCGACCAAATAACGTTCAAAAATAACATTGTTTATCCTAAAAATTTCACTCAGTTTGTTAAAAAGTAATGTGTTATGGCAGTCCTATTTGAATCATGAAAATATGCCGCTCAGATCCCCGGCTTCTCCAAAAAGCCGGGGATCTTGTGTTTACGATTAATTTAGGCTTGCCATATAAGTTGCCCATTGCAAATTGCCATAGTTTTAATTCATTTCGACCAAAAGTGAACCACTCCAACCATTTATTTACAACAAGAAACACTTCAAGTTGGGAAAATACTGGGCTTGGGATATTTTTTTGCAATCCGATTCCCCAACTCGGTTGATGGCTTTCGGTAGGGGCACTATGAAATGAATGGTCAGATCTACCAACGATCGAGCGCTTTTCAGGAATAGATCGGATTTTATTTTGGGGTTTTGCCAGAGGTTGCTAATCCCACGCTTTACAAAACCTCTCCTGATCAAACGAAGACTGTTAGGATCTAGAAATTAGACGGGTTTTCGATAGGTAGGCGATCGATTAGTTTTATGGAGTTCTCCAATGCGTTGTACCGAATTTTAGATGCCAACCTCGATCGGGCGCGGGAGGGGTTGCGGACGATCGAAGAATGGTGTCGCTTTGGGCTAAACAATGCCGACTACACCCAGGAGTGTAAGCAGATGCGGCAAGAATTGGCACAGTGGCACAGCCCTGCTCTACGCCTAACACGGGACACGCCCAATGACCCCGGCACCGCGTTGACCATCCCCAAGAACAACACCGCGCCACGATCGCCCAAGTGCTGCAAGCCAACTGCTGCCGGGTGCAGGAGGCACTGCGGGTGTTGGAGGAATACGGCAAGTTGTATTCGACCGAGATGGCAATGGCGTGCAAGCAAATGCGCTATCGCGTATATACCCTAGAGAGCAACCTCACCGGAAACCAGCGCCAACAAAAACTGCGGCGATCGCCCCTCTACCTTGTCACTTCCCCCACCGACACTCTGCTTTCCACGGTAGAAGCTGCCCTGCAAGGGGGGTTGAGCCTGGTGCAATATCGGGAAAAAACGGCGGATGACCTGACCCGATTGCACATCGGTGAAAAGCTGCGGCAACTCTGCCACCACTACGACGCGCTATTTATTATGAACGATCGCGCAGATTTGGCATTGGCAGTGGATGCGGATGGCGTGCACTTGGGACAGCAGGACTTGCCGATCGCCGCTGCCCGCCACCTGCTTGGCAGCGATCGGATCATCGGACGCTCCACCACCAACCCAGACGAGATGGAACGCGCCCTGCGGGAAGGAGCCGACTACATTGGCGTTGGACCCGTCAATGAAACCCCCACCAAACCTGGCAAAGCCGCCGCCGGACTAGACTACGTGCGCTATGCCGCCACCCATGCTCCCATTCCCTGGTTTGCCATCGGCGGCATCAACGTCGATAATTTGCAGGAGGTGCGGGCAGCGGGGGCAGAACGGGTGGCGATCGTCCGTGCCATCATGACCTCCGAAAATCCTACCCTCATCACCCAATACTTCCTTTCCCAACTTACCCACCCCCCAATCCATCGCCCCTAACTCTCCTTCCGCCCTCACTTTTCACCCTTCCCATGTCCCCCTCCCCGATTGTGCTTTACATAAACGGCGAATCTCGTCAAACCATTCCCATGCCGCTGCCCCAATTTTTAGAGGAACTGGGGATGAATCCGCGACTGGTGGCGGTGGAATATAACGGGGAGATTTTGCATCGGCAATTTTGGGACGAGACCCAGTTGCAGGAGGGCGATCGGCTTGAAGTAGTGACGATCGTAGGCGGTGGATAATCCCCACCCAACCCGCTTGCACAAGTACGGCGATCGCGCCAAACTTAGCTCGAAATCCACCCAAAATCTACCCTAAATCGGACAGTGGATTTGAAATTAACCCTGTACAGTAGAAATGTAGTCGTTGATGCCTTTTAACCGTTCAGGGCAGGCAGCTAGGGAGTCTCCTAGCCCACTTAAAGTCTCTCAATAGGTTCAATGTAGCCCTTGCTTAGAGTGGTTATTGATGAGACAGCGTTGGATCAGGTTAAATCAGAGCAAAAAGGCGACTCACAAGAGTTAGTGATTGCAACCCCCTGGGGTCAATCCTACTTAGCCTCGATACCATCAATCGGCAAAGCCTCATGTTCAAAAACCTGTTTACACGAATTAAACCTTTATTCAAGCCGCTACTGGCACTCTGTCTGGCTGCCATGTTGGTGTTTGGTCAGGCGCAGGGAGCGTTGGCGGCAAGTGGTGGTCGGATCGGTGGGGGCAGTTTTAGAGCACCCAGTTCTGGCTATCGGGCACCCAGTCCTAGCTATCGATCGCCTAGCGGTGGTGGTTACGGCGGCGGTTACTACCCTGGTGGTGGCTATGGCTTTCCTTTCTTTGTTCCCATCTTTTCGATCGGGGGCGGATTTGGCGGCTTGTTCACCATCTTGATTTTCATCTCGATCGCCAGCTTCCTGGTCAACACTGTGCGCCGCAGTCAGGGCGATTCCCTCGGCTATGACAGCTACGGTGAATCGTCCAACCCCACGGTTTCAGTGGCTCGCTTGCAAGTAGGGCTACTGTCCAGCGCTCGGACGTTGCAAACCGATCTCAACCGGATCGCTGCCAATGCCAACACTGGCTCCTCGGCTGGCTTGACCAAGGTGCTGCAAGAAACCACGCTGGCACTGCTGCGTCACCCTGAGTACTGGGTCTATGGGGGTTCGGAAACCCAAAAAGCCCGTTTGGAATCGGCGGAGTTGCAGTTTAATCGCTTGGCATTGTCAGAACGCAGTAAGTTTAGCGAAGAATCGCTTTCCAATGTCAACAACCAGCTTCAACAAGCCTCTGCGGCGCTCAATACACTCCCTGCTGCGGATAGTGATCTGTCCCCCATGGAGCTAAAGCAGATTGGGGAATACATCATTGTGACGCTGCTAGTGGCAACGCAAGGACAACTGCAATTGCCCAAAGTCAACAGCTCTGACGATCTGCGTCAGGCGCTCTCTCAGCTAGGCTCTGTATCTAGCGATCGACTGCTAGCGTTGGAAGTGCTATGGACTCCTCAGGCGGAGGGAGACACCCTGTCTTCTGAAGATGTGGTCAGTGCTATCCCAATCTAAAACTGGTCTAATCACCCTCAGTTATTAGAATTTTGCAAGGGGAGCCTAGTGGTGCCCCCTTTTTTTATTCCTGGTAGGGGCACGGCAATGCCGTGCCCCTACCGATTAATTGCGCTTGAACAGCGACGTGACTCGATCCTTCATCTGACCCAACGCGGCTTGGATTGCCCTTGACCTAGCGATTGGGGTAAATCGGCTAACTGAATTGGTTCATCCTTGAATTGCTTTAAACGGTAGCCGTACTCTAGTTGCGATTGGTTTGCGCAAAATCGGATAGAGCCGAAATGCATCCTTCGAGTAGCTCCTGTTTGTTGGCGGAAATCGCTTGAT
>JAAUSV010000430.1 GCA_012032525.1 Leptolyngbyaceae cyanobacterium SL_7_1 | reverse complement strand
TGCTAGTAGCCAATAGTAGTTAACGATGGGCTTTTAGTTCCGTTGCTTCCGCCTGCTGTTCTCCACTCTCTCCCCGTGGAAAACCGCTGATCAAGCCGCTCTCAATCATCAAGCCAATGCCTGTGTTGATCACAATCAGGCTCAATGTGCCTAGCCAAAACCACGGCTGTCCGCTGCCCTTGTGGATCACGGCTTCCCCAAACAAACACAACCCCAAGGGAAACAGCAGCACTCCTGCCTGCGCTTTGATGTACCAAATTAGTTTCTTGTTCATTGCACTCTCGTTCTCGCTATTGGCTATTGGCAATTAGCTGTTCGCCAATCGCTAATCGCTAACAGCTAATCGCTAACACCCTATTATCGATGGTTCTTGACCCCAATTTGCTCGCACATCTCCAGAACTGGGCAGGTGGAGCAGCGGGGCAAATTCCCTGTACAAATATGTTTGCCGAAGGGGACAAGCAATTCGTTGATCGTAATCCAGTGGGCTTGGGGTAGGGTTTTCTCCAGCGCCACCAGGGTTTTTTCGGGAGTACGGGTTTGCACGTAACCCCAACGGTTGCTGACTCGGTGCACATGCACATCCACGCTGATGCGGGGCTGTCCACAGGCAATTCCCAGCGCCAAGTTGGCACACTTTGGTCCCACCCCTGTGAAGGAGGTGAGGAGATCGTAATCGCAGGGCAGTTCGCCATTGTGCTCTCGAAGAATCCGATCGGCAATTTCCCAAATCTGCTTTGCCTTAGACTCCGGATAGGTGCACTCTTGAATCAGGTGGGCAATGTCATTGGGGGTCAGTTGCACCATTGCCGCTGGCGTGCGAGCCTGATCGAACAATCGCTGCGATATGGGCAAGCTCACCTCATCGTAGGTGCGAATCGAGATCATGCAGGAAATCAATTGCTCAAAGGGCGAGGTGTAGCCCAAATCCGCCAAGGCAAACATCGCCGCCTTTGGAAACGGACGCACCGCTGCTCGAATCCGATCGAGCACCACAGTGATATCAAACGATTCAGCAGACATACCGCTAACTGCTCCTTCTCCTACCCCAACCGCTGCACCACACCCGATCGCCTCAACGCTTGTAAATTTTCGCTGCCGGTGCAAAACAAGACCGTCACAAGTTCCGCAATCAGGGCGGTGGTGAATTCGTGGAGTGCTTCCTCTGAGTCGGCGGCGGCGTGGAGAAAGGGGAAGGCTAAGCCACAGAGATCTGCACCAAGGGCGATCGCCGTTGCCACCTCCAAGCCATTGCGTAGCCCACCGGAGGCGATCAGGGGGAGGGTGGGGGCGATGGCGCGAATCGAGGTCAGGCATTCAGCGGTGGGCAAGCCCCAGTTGGTAAAGGTTTTTCCCAAGCGGCGTTGGTGGGGATCGGTGGCGCGTTCGCTTTCCACTTTTGCCCAAGACGTACCGCCCGCTCCGGCAACATCGATAGCGCTGATACCAGCATCGATCAGTTTCTCCGCCATCGCAGCGGAGATGCCATTGCCGACCTCCTTGGCGATTACGGGGACGGGAAGGGCGTGGCAAAGGGCTTTAATCTTGCCCAATAGTCCGCGAAAATTGGTATCTCCATGGGTTTGTACACATTCCTGGAGCGGATTGAGGTGAAGCACCAGAGCATCCGCTTCCAACCAGTCGATCACCTTCAGGCACTCATCTACGCCGTAGCCATAGTTGAGTTGCACAGCACCTAAGTTGGCAAATAGGAGAATATCGGGTGCGATCGATCGCACCGCAAAAGTGTTGATCACCGCTGGATTTTCGATCGCCACCCGTTGCGATCCCACCCCCATCGCCATGCCAAACTGTTGAGCAGCGGCGGCTAACCGCTGGTTGATCAATTGGGCAAAGTCCGTCCCTCCAGTCATAGAAGAGATCAGCAGGGGAGCGTTGAGGGATTTGCCCAACACCGTTGTCTGGGTTTGAATCTCCTGGCGATCGAGTTCTGGCAGACAGCAATGGCTAAAGCGATAGTGCTCTAATCCGTGGGTTGTCTGCCGAAACTGCACATCTTCTTCCAAGCAAATTCGCAGATGATCGGCTTTGCGATGTTGGGTCGCGGCGGGGTCTAGGATCGGCGAGTTGCCAGAATAGACAGCCGGAGAGAGATCAGGCAATGAGGTCACAATCAGCGGTGGAGAAGTAAGGGGACAACTAGGAGGAATCAACCGTAGGTTGTAAGCTAGTCTCCCATGAGACGGCTCCATTTCCCAACCCAGCTAATCGCGATTCTGCTAAACAGGTGTGCGTGTAGTCACACTCAAGCCGCCGCAATATCACATTCAACCCCAAAGATGATCACCTACATCTGCCAATGGAATGACGCATAGTGCTAATGTGCCCATTAATGGCAATCAGGGATATGACTGACTCGCATCTTTCCACTCCATCCAACGATTCGCCACGCAGCCGTTCCACCTGTCGAGAACGACTGATTACGGGGGTGCTGCTCACACTGGCAGTTAGCGTTACTACAACGCCGTTTTACTCCGCCCATCGATCGCCCACCGCTCAATTCCTTGGAGAAACTAGGATGAGTCTCGCCAGCCCATCTCACCTGGTTGCCAGTTCAGAACCGGGTCTTGTAAATTCCCTAGTGCTTCCACCAATCGAGCTTGTCCTGGTCCTATTGAACGGGACGACGCTGATTCTCTGCTCATGAAATAGGAGCGATCGGGTTGTGTAGCGATCTACCCACCACTTGTGTTTGGCTTCACAGCGCCATGGCATCGTCTGAAGCGACGATATTCCGGGTTGGCAACGAAGCAGTATCTTCCTCGATATAACGCGGATGGAAGTAGTCGTAAATCTGCTGTGCCCGCTTCGTACCAATGCCCGGCACCTCAGCAATCTGCTTGGGACTGGCTTCGCGCAAATAATCGATCGAGCGGAAATGGGCTAGCAACTGTTTTTGCCGCTCCTGCCCCAAGCCGGGAATTTCATCTAGGTGAGACCGGCGCATCCGATCGCTGCGTTGTTGACGGTGAAAACTCACGGCAAAGCGGTGGGCTTCGTCGCGCAATCGTCGCAGCAATTGCACCCCCGGCTGCTCTGGATCAGTCACCAACGGCAAGGATTCTCCGGGCAAAAAGATCTCCTCCCGCTGCTTCGCCAAGCTGACGACTTTGACATCATCCAACAAGTTCAACTCGCGCAACACGTCCACGACTGCCGAAAGTTGCCCTTTACCCCCGTCGATCATGACTAGATTGGGGAAGTCCTTATCAAAGGGGAATGTCATCCCAGTCCCTTCGTCCTTCAGCCGTTCGCCTTCTGCCTTGCGCTGGGCATATTTGCGGAATCGCCGCCCAATCACCTCTGCCATGCTGGCAAAGTCGTCGGAATGCCCCGATCGCACCTCTGGGGTTTTTGATCTTGTAGTGGCGATAGTGTTGCTTGGCGGGCAAGCCGTCGAGAAATACCACTTGGGAGGCAACTGCGTCCGATCCCTGAATGTGGGAGATGTCGTAGCCCTCAATCCGGTGGGGCAGATCGGGCAGATCTAAGATTTCCGCCAGATCGAGCATGGCTTGATTGTTACGATCGGCAAATTTTTGTGTCCGCGCCAGTTCATACCCAGCGTTGCGCTCCACCATCTCAATCAGATCGGCCTTACTCTGACGATGAGGCACGTAGATCGACACCTTTCGTCCCCGCCGTCCAGACAGGAACTCTGTCAAGATCTCCGTGTCGGGCAACTCGTGCTGCACCAAAATCTCCGAGGGAATTTCCACATCATCCACGGTGGAATAGTGTTCCTCTAGGACTCGTTGTAGGATGGCGCCGGCAGTCGCCCGATTGAGACATCCGCCACAAATCCCAACCGCCCCACCAAGCGTCCCGCCCGGATCTGGAA